>NZ_JBHJVK010000008.1:0-32875 GCF_042264695.1 Kitasatospora sp. NPDC056138
GGCGACTCCCGTGGGAGTCGCCGGGCGCCGCTGTACCGCTACGAGATCTCCGAGGAAAACGCCATGACCGCGCCCGTGTTCGTCGTCGAGACCGACCGGCTGGCCGCCGCCGTTCCCGGGTCGGTGGTCCGGGTCGACGGCCCCGAGGGGCGGCACGCCGTCGCCGTGAAGCGGCTGGAGACCGGCGAGGCGGTGACGCTCGCGGACGGCCTCGGCCTCGGTGTGGACGGTACGGTCACGGCCGTCCAGGGCAAGGACGTGCTGGAGGTCACGGTCGAGGCCGTGCGCCGGGAGGCGGAGCCCGCGCCCAGGATCGTGGTCGTCCAGGCACTGCCCAAGGGTGACCGCGGCGAACTCGCCGTCGAGACCATGACCGAGGTCGGCGTGGACGTGGTCGTCCCGTGGGCCGCCGCCCGCTGCATCACCCAGTGGAAGGGTGACCGGGGCGCCAAGGCCCTCGCCAAGTGGCGGGCCACCGCGCGCGAGGCCGGGAAGCAGTCGCGCCGGCTGCGCTTCCCCGAGGTGCGCGAGCTGATGACGACGCGCCAGCTGGCGCCGCTGCTCGGGCAGGCGGCGCTCGCCGCGGTGCTGCACGAGGAGGGCGCGGAGCCGCTGGCGAGTGCGCAGCTCCCACCGGGCGGGGACATCGTGCTGATCGTCGGTCCCGAGGGCGGGGTGTCGCCGGACGAGCTCGCCGCCTTCGCCGAGGCCGGGGCGAAGCCCTACCGGCTGGGGTCCTCGGTGCTCCGGACGTCCACCGCGGGGGTGGCGGCGGGGGCGCTGCTGCTCGGGCGGACGGGCCGCTGGGGCTGATCCCCCCGCCCCGGGCCTCCCGGAAGGTGCCGCAGGGGCGGAGCGGGGCTGCGTCCGGGCGGCGCAGGTGGGCCGGCCGGGTCCGTGGTCCTGCGACGGGGCCGGTTCGGGGCGCCCCGTGAGGCGCCGGTGCGACGCCGTGGTGCGCGGGCGGTTCCCCCGCGCTCCGGGCGCCGCGGGCGGCGGGTTCGCTCGGGACGAAACCCGTCGCGCGGGGTGGGGGCCGTGCGTAGGGTGACGGCCGTGACTGATGCTCAGAGCACCTCAGCAGGCGCCTATCTGCGCCATCCGCACCTGCACGGCGACCTCGTGACCTTCGTGGCCGAGGACGACATCTGGCTCGCGCCGATCGTTGGCGGCCGGGCCTGGCGGCTGACCGCCGATCAGACGCCGGTGAGCCACCCCCGGTTCTCGCCGGACGGGCGGCACATCGCCTGGACGTCGACCCGCGACGGCGCCCCCGAGATCCACGTCGCCCCCGCCGAGGGCGGTCCCGCCCGCAGACTCACCTACTGGGGCAGTGCCCAGACGCTGCTGCGCGGGTGGACCGAGGACGGCCGTCCGGTCGCGGTCACCACCGCCGGCCAGGCGACCGTCCGCCGTACCTGGGCGTTCGCCGTCCCGCTGGACGGCGGTGAGCCGACCCGGCTGCCGTACGGGCCGGTCGGGGGCCTCGCCTTCGAACCCGGCGGTGCACGGGCCCTGCTGTCCAGCTCCTCCAACCGCGAGCCCGCCTGGTGGAAGCGCTACCGCGGCGGCCGGGCGGGCAAGTTGTGGATCGGTGACCGGGAGTTCGACCGGGTGCACGCCGATCTGGACGGCAACATCGAGTCCCCGCTCTGGGTGGGCGGCCGGATAGCCTTCCTCTCCGACCACGAGGGCGTCGGGCAGCTGTACTCCAGCCTGCCGGACGGCACCGACCTGCGGCGGCACAGCGACGGGGAGTTCTACGCCCGCAACGCCGCCACGGACGGCACCCGGGTCGTCTGGCACAGCGCCGGCGACGTGTGGATCCTGGACGGCCTGGACGGCTCCGCGCCGCGCCGCCTGGAGATCACGCTGGCCGGTCCGCGCACCGGCCGCGTCCCGCACCCGACCCCGGCCGCCGGGCAGTTGGAGAGCGTCGCCCCCGACCGCACGGGCCGGGCCAGCGCCGTGGTGGTGCGCGGCAGCGTGCACTGGCTGACCCACCGTCAGGGTCCCTCCCGGGTGCTGGCGGAGACCCCGGGGGTGCGGGCCAGGCTGGCCCGCGTCGTACCCGGCGCCAACGGTGCGCAGGGCGCGCTCTGGGTGACCGACGCCGAGGGGGACGACGCACTGGAGTACGCCCCCGCCGTGCTGGGCGCCGAACGCCGCCGGCTGGCGTCCGGCGCGCTCGGCCGGGTCCGTGACCTGGCGCTCTCCCCGGACGGCAGGCAGGCCGCAGTCGCCTCGCACGACGGCCGGGTGCTGCTGGTCACGCTGGCCGACGGCGCCGTCCACGAGCTGGCCCGCAGCGAGCAGGGCGAGGTCAGCGACCTGGCCTTCGCCCCGGACTCGCGCTGGCTGACCTGGTCCCACCCGGTCGTCGACACCGGCTCGCTGCGGCAGATCATGCTGGCGGACCTGACGGACCGTACGGTCAGCGAGGCCACCCAGCCGCGCTTCATCGACTACTCGCCGGTCTTCACGGCGGACGGCAGGTACCTGGTCTTCCTCTCGGTGCGCAACTTCGACCCGGTCTACGACGCGCACATCTTCGACCTGTCCTTCCCGACCGGCACCCGGCCGTTCCTGATCACGCTGGCCGCGGACACCCCCTCGCCGTTCGGCCCGCAGCGGGCCGGCCGACCGGCCGGCGTCGAGGAGGAGCCCGGGGCGGCCGGGAAGGCGGGCTCCGAGGAGGGCGCCGAGCCGGCCCCGGTCACCCGGGTCGACCTGGAGGGCATCGCCGACCGGATCGTCCCCTTCCCGGTCGAGGGCGGGAGCTTCGGCAGCCTGCGGGCGGCCAGGGACGGCGTGCTCTGGACCAGGCAGCCGCTGCTCGGCAGCCTCGGCGACACCGCCGCCTCGCTGGAGGACGTGCAGCCGCGCGCGGCGCTGGAGCGCTTCGACTTCAGGAAACTGCGCACCGAGCGGCTGGTGGCCGAGGTGGACGGCTTCACCGTGAGCGGCGACGGCACCCGGGCCGCCGTGTTCGACCAGGGCGGCCTGCGGATCGTGCCGGCCGACCGGAAGGCCGGTGAGGACGAGGACCTCGCCGTCGACCTCGACCGGGTCCGGGTCACCGTGGACCCGGCCGCCGAGTGGCGCCAGATGTTCGACGAGAACGGCCGTCTGATGCGCGACAACTACTGGCGCGCGGACCTGGGCGGCCACGACTGGGCCGGCACGCTGGAGCGCTACCGGCCGCTGGTCGACCGCTGCGGTTCGCACGACGACCTGGTCGACCTGCTCTGGGAGACGGTCGGTGAACTCGGCACCTCGCACGCGTACGTGATGCCGAACGGGCGCGGCGCCCACGACGCCCACCGGCAGGGGCTGCTCGGCGCCGACCTGGTCAAGGACGGCGAGCTGTGGCGGGTCGAGCGGATCCTGCCGGGCGAGTCCTCGGACCCGCGGGCCCGGTCCCCGCTGGCCGCGCCCGGCGCCGCCGTCCGGCCCGGGGACGCGGTGCTGGCCGTCAACGGCCGTTCGGTGGACCCGGTCACCGGCCCCGCCCCGCTGCTCGCGGGCACCGCGGGGCAGCCGGTCGAGCTCACCGTCGCCGGGAAGGACGGCGTCGAGCGCCACCCGGTGGTGGTCCCGCTGGCCGACGACGAGCCGCTGCGCTACCACGACTGGGTGGCCGACCGCCGCGCCGCCGTCCGGGAGCTCTCGGCCGGCCGGCTCGGCTACCTGCACATCCCGGACATGCAGAGCAACGGCTGGGCCCAGATCCACCGCGACCTGAAGGTCGAGCTGGCCAAGGAGGGTGTGATCGTCGACATCCGGGAGAACCGGGGCGGCCACACCTCCCAGCTGATCATCGAGAAGCTCAACCGGAGGATCGTCGGCTGGGACCTCACCCGCGACGTCGCCGGAGGCATCTCCTACCCGAGGGACGCACCGCGCGGTCCGGTGGTGGCGCTGGCCAACGAGATGTCCGGCTCGGACGGCGACATCGTCAACGCGGCGATCCAGGCGCTCGGGATCGGACCGGTGGTCGGCACCCGCACCTGGGGCGGCGTGATCGGCATCGACGGCAAGTACCGCCTGGTGGACGGCACCCTGGTGACCCAGCCCAAGTACTCGTTCTGGCTGGAGGGCTACGGCTGGGGCGTGGAGAACCACGGGGTGGACCCGGACGTCGAGGTGCCGATGCCGCCGCACGCCTGGGCCGCCGGGGAGGACCCGCAGCTCGCCGAGGGCGTCCGCATCGCGCTCGCGGAGCTGGCCGGGAACCCGGCCCGGACGGCCCCGGAGCTCCCGGAGCTGTAGACCCGTCCGGGCCGGTCCGGGCCCACCGCGTCCCCGGGGCGCCGCACGGTCGCCGTCCGTGCGGCGCCCGCCCTGGGCTAGGCTGCGGGCGGTAGTGATGACCGATCAGCGAAGACCAGCTTGAGGAGAGCGAGATGGCCGGCGAGCCGCAGTCCGACTGCCTGTTCTGCAAGATCGTGGCGGGCGAGATCCCGGCGACCGTGGTCCGGGAGACCGAGCGCACCCTCGCCTTCCGGGACATCAGCCCCAAGGCCCCCACCCACGTCCTGGTCATCCCCAAGGTGCACTACCCGAACGCCGCCGCGCTGGCCGACGCCGAGCCGGAGATCACGGCCGAGCTGCTCTTCCAGGCCGGTGAGGTCGCGGCGGACGAGAAGATCGTCGAGTCCGGCTACCGGTTGATCTTCAACACCGGTGCGGGCGCGGGCCAGACCATCTTCCACGCCCATGTCCACGTCCTCGGTGGCAGGCCGATGAACGAGAACATGGTCTGACACCGTGTCGCAGCGCGAACTCGTCGTCCTCGGCACCGCCAGCCAGGTGCCCACCCGGCACCGCAACCACAACGGCTACCTGCTCCGCTGGGACGGCGAGGGCCTGCTGTTCGACCCGGGCGAGGGCACCCAGCGGCAGATGCTGCACGCCGGGGTCTCGGCCACCCAGATCACCCGCATCGGGGTGACCCACTTCCACGGCGACCACTGCCTCGGCCTCGCCGGGGTGATCCAGCGGATCAACCTGGACCGCGTCCCGCACCCCGTGGACGCCTACTACCCGGCCGGGGGCCAGGTCTACTTCGAGCGGCTGCGGCACTCCACCGCGTACCACGAGACCGCCGAGCTGCGCCCGCGCCCGATCGGCGGGCCGGGACCACTGGACGCCCCCGGTGCCCCCTTCGCGCTGGAGGCCCGGCGGCTCTCGCACCCCGTGGAGTCCTTCGGCTACCGCCTCACCGAGCCCGACGGCAGCCGGATGCTGCCCGAGCGGCTGGCCGCGTTCGGCATCCGGGGCCCGGCCGTCGGCCGCCTCCAGCGCGACGGCGCGATCGGACTGGACGGCCGCACGGTCACCCTGGCCGAGGTCAGTGAGCCGAGGCCGGGTCAGCGCTTCGCCTTCGTGATGGACACCCGCCTGTGCGACGGGGTGTACGAACTGGCCGACCGCGCCGACCTGCTGGTGATCGAGGCGACCTTCCTGGACGCCGACGCCCACCTCGCCGAGGAGCACGGCCACCTCACCGCCGCCCAGGCCGCCAGGGTCGCCGCCGAGACGGGCGTACGCACCCTGGTGCTCACCCACTTCTCCCAGCGGTACCCGGACCTCGACGGCCATCTCGCCGAGGCCCGCAAGTACTTCGACGGGGACCTGGTGATCGCCGAGGACCTCGCGCGCGTCCCGGTGCCGCCGCGCCGGTGAGTCGAAAAGCAGTCGCACAACGGGGCGATCTGCCCCAGCATCGAATGCGCCGCCCCAGGTGCCGCGCCGCCACGGCGAATACCTGCGCGGCGTACCCTGGTGACCCGGAGAGCCCCAGCGGCATCCACGAGACGACGGATGGGATGAGGCAGGCCACAGCGCCGACCCATGAGTGAGATTTCGCAGACCCCCACCAACGGACAGCAGCGCCCCGGCGCCGCAAGTGCCCGGATCGTGATCCCTGAGCGGCACCCGATGGTCACCCTCCTCGGCGCCTCCGACTCCCTCCTGCGGGTGATCGAGCAGGGCTTTCCCGCCGCCGACATCCATGTGCGCGGCAACGAGGTGACCGCGACCGGCGACCGTGCCGAGGTCGACCTGGTCCAGCAGCTGTTCAACGAGATGATGCTGGTGCTGCGCACCGGCCAACCCCTGACGGAGGACGCCGTGGAGCGCTCCATCGCCATGCTCAGGAGCGCCGCCGAGGACCCGGCCCACCCGGCCCCGTCGGAGGTGTTCACGGCGAACATCCTGTCCAACCGGGGCCGCACCATCCGCCCCAAGACCCTCAACCAGCAGCGCTACGTCGACGCGATCGACAAGCACACCATCGTCTTCGGCCTCGGCCCCGCCGGCACCGGCAAGACCTACCTCGCCATGGCCAAGGCCGTGCAGGCCCTGCAGGCCAAGGAGGTCAACCGGATCATCCTGACCCGTCCGGCGGTCGAGGCCGGCGAGCGCCTGGGCTTCCTGCCGGGCACCCTGTACGAGAAGATCGACCCCTACCTGCGCCCGCTCTACGACGCGCTGCACGACATGATGGACCCCGACTCCATCCCGCGGCTGATGGCGGCCGGGACCATCGAGGTCGCACCGCTCGCCTACATGCGCGGCCGCACCCTCAACGACGCCTTCATCATCCTGGACGAGGCCCAGAACACCTCGCCCGAGCAGATGAAGATGTTCCTCACCCGCCTGGGCTTCAACTCCCGGGTGGTGGTCACCGGCGACACCAGCCAGATCGACCTCCCGGGCGGAACCAGGAGCGGCCTCAAGATCGTCCAGGAGATCCTGGCGGACGTGCCCGACATCCACTTCTCCGTCCTCACCAGCACCGACGTGGTCCGCCACAAGCTGGTCGGCCGGATCGTGGACGCGTACGAACGCTGGGACGCCCAGCAGGAGACCGAGACCTCGGCTCCGTCCCGCAAGCCCGTCCAGCGGCGTACCGGCAAGGCCGGTACGGGCCGCGCCCCCCGACAGTCCCATCGCACCGAAAGCTGAGTACCAAGCCCTCCATGTCGATCGACATCGCCAACGAGTCCGGCTGGGACGTCGATGAGGAGTCCATCCTCGACGTCGCCCGATTCGCCCTCGACAAGATGCGGATCCACCCGCAGGCCGAACTCTCCGTCATCCTGGTGGACGGCGCCGCCATGGAGGAGCTGCACATCCAGTGGATGGACCTGCCCGGTCCCACCGACGTGATGTCCTTCCCGATGGACGAGCTGCGCCCCGGCAAGGAGGGCGAGGAGCTGCCGCAGGGCCTGCTCGGTGACATCGTGCTCTGCCCCGAGGTCGCCGAGAAGCAGGGCCTGGCTGCCCCCTCCAAGCACTCCATGGACGAGGAGCTCCAGTTGCTCACCGTCCACGGGGTGCTGCACGTGCTCGGGTACGACCACGAGGAGCCGGACGAGGAGCGCGAGATGTTCGCGCTGCAGAAGCGGATCCTGGACGACTGGCGTTCCGGCCGCGGTCTCTCGGGGCTCTCCCCGGCACCGACCACCCACTGAGGGCCGGCCCGCTGTGAGTGGTGAGAGTACGAGCTTCCTGCTCGGCGCGCTGGCCCTGGTCGTCCTCGGCTGGCTGGCCGCCTGCGCGGAGGCCGGGATCTCCCGGATCTCCCGGTTCCGTGCCGAGGAGGCGGTCCGGGCCGGGCGGCGTGGCGCCGCCCGGCTGCTGACCCTGGCGAAGGACCCGATCCGCTACCTCAACCTGGCCACCCTGATCCGGGTGGCCAGCGAGATGGCGGCGGCGGTCCTGGTCACCGTGGTCTGCGTCCGGAACCTGCAGGAGACCTGGCAGGCGGTGCTGCTGGCGTTCGGTGTGATGGTGCTGGTCTCCTTCGTGGCGGTCGGCGTCTCGCCGCGCACCATCGGCCGCCAGCACCCGCTGACCACGGCCACCGCCTCGTCCTTCGTGCTGCTGCCGCTGGCCAGGATCCTCGGCCCGATTCCCCGGCTGCTGATCCTGCTCGGCAACGCGCTGACCCCGGGCAAGGGGTACAAGGAGGGGCCGTTCGCCTCCGAGGCCGAGCTGCGCGCGCTGGTCGACCTGGCCGAGAAGGACGACCTGATCGAGGACGAGGAGCGCCGGATGGTGCACTCGGTCTTCGAGCTGGGCGACACCATCGTGCGCGAGGTGATGGTGCCGCGCACCGACCTGGTGATGATCGAGCGCCACAAGACGGTCCGTCAGGCACTGACCCTGGCACTGCGCTCCGGCTTCTCCCGGATCCCGGTGGTCGGCGACAACGAGGACGACGTGGTCGGCATCGTCTACCTCAAGGACCTGGTCCGGCGTACCCACATCAACCGGGAGTCGGAGTCCGAGCCGGTCGGCAGCGTGCTGCGCCCGGCGGTCTTCGTCCCGGACTCCAAGCCCGCCGCCGACCTGCTGCGCGAGATGCAGCAGATGCGCTCGCACGTGGCGATCGTGATCGACGAGTACGGCGGCACGGCCGGACTGGTCACCATCGAGGACATCCTGGAGGAGATCGTCGGTGAGATCACCGACGAGTACGACCGGGAGATCGCGCCGGTCGAGGACCTCGGCGACGGGTCGTACCGGATCACCGCGCGGCTGCTGGTCGAGGACCTCGGCGAGCTGTTCGGGATCGAGCTGGAGGACGAGGACGTCGAGACGGTCGGCGGGCTGCTGGCCAAGCACCTCGGACGGGTGCCGATCCCCGGCTCCTCGTGCGAGGTGCCGATGCCGGAGGAGGCCCCGGCCGAGCTGGCCGCGATCCGGCTGACCGCCGAGAGCTCGGCCGGGCGCCGCAACCGGATCGGCACCGTGGTCGCCACGCCCCTGCGGCCGCAGCAGGTCGGCGGGGGCGACGGCGAGTAGCCCCTCCCCCCCCGCCCCGGAGTGCACGGTCAGGACGGTGCACGAGTTGCCGGGGCGGGGGATGGCTCCGACGATGTGAGGCATGACGCACCAATTGCGCGCGGAGTACGGTCCCGAGGGTCGGTCCGGTGCTATCAGGATGTGGCACGTGGTACGGGTCCCCGGTTCCACCGAGGCTCTGTGCGGCCGTGAGATGGACGCCGAATCCGAGACGAAGCCGGAGGACGCGTGGGGGACCGGGCTGCGCTGCTGTCAGCAGTGCGGTTCGCTCTACCTGCACGAGGTTCCGTTCCACCCCGCCGACTGGCAGCGGTCGTCCGGCTGGGGCGGGTCGCCGGTCCAGGAGTAGCGTGGAGTGGGCGCGGACGCCGTCCGCGTGGGGAGGGCCGCCCGGTTCAGGGCGGAGCAGAGCAGTGCTGCCTTGACCCGCGTGGTGGAGGTCACCATGAAACTGCAAGACGAACT
This sequence comes from Kitasatospora sp. NPDC056138, assembly GCF_042264695.1. NCBI lineage: Bacteria > Bacillati > Actinomycetota > Actinomycetes > Kitasatosporales > Streptomycetaceae > Kitasatospora > Kitasatospora sp. NPDC056138. The sequence goes on from NZ_JBHJVK010000008.1 coordinate 9,283, forward strand.
GCCCGTCGATCACAAGCTCGCGAAGGTCTACCGGATCGGAGCGGGGCTGGGCGGAGTGTTCCTGCTGATCTTCGGCATCCTGGGGCTGCTGGATCACCCGGGCTTCCTGTCCACCCACGGCAACCGGATCTCCGGACTGTCGACCAACGGCACGCTGAGCATCCTGTCCGTGGTCGTGGGCCTGGTGCTGATCGCCGGGGCGGTGGTCGGAGGCATCTTCGCCTCCAACCTCAACATGATCGTCGGCACGCTGTTCGTGCTGTCCGGCTTCTACGGTCTGACCGTGCTCGGCCGGCCCGACGCCAACATCCTCAACTTCCGGATGTCCAACGTCCTGTTCGCCTTCATCTTCGGGATCGCCGTGCTCACCTTCGGGATGTACGGCAGGGTGAGCAGCCATCTACCGCAGGACAATCCGTACTGGCGCAAGCGCCGGGCCCGGGAGGCGGCTCTGCCGAGCGGACCGCCGACCCTGATCAAGGTGCTGAAGGCCGGTCCGTCCAACCCGATCGGCCACTGAGCGGGACGGGAACGACGGTGGCCCGCAGGGAACCCCTGCGGGCCACCGTCGTGTTCCGTCACGCCCGGCGCCGCAGGCCGAGCCAGACCAGCAGGGCGACCGCGGCGACCACGGCCGCGTCCACGCCCAGACCGAGCCGGACGCCGCCCAGGGTGGCGGTGGCGAAGCCGTCACCGGCCGCCCGCAGGGCGTCGCCGCGGGCGGCGGCGACCGCGCTGAGCACCGGGATGCCGACGGTGATGCCGACCTGCTGGGTGCTGGTCACCAGTCCGGTGGCCAGGCCCTGCTCCTCGTCGGCCAGACCCGAGGTGGCGGTGATGCTGTACGCCACGATCGCGAACAGGTGGCCGAAGCAGGCGATCGACCCGGCGACCACGACCAGCCAGGCACCGGCGCCGCCCGTCCCCACGGCCAGCAGCGCGGCGGTGAACAGGGCCTGCACCGCCAGACCGGCCACCAGGGTGCGGTGGGCGCCGATCCGGCCGGCCAGCTTCGGTGCCAGCACGCCGCCGGCCGCCGCCGCCAGGCCCATCACCCCGAAGACCAGGCCGCAGGTACCGGGGCTCAGGTCCAGCACCTGCTGGAGGTAGAGGGTGGAGAGGAAGACCACCGAGCTCATCATCGAGAAGGTCACCAGGCCGCCCAGGTTGCCCCAGGCGATGCTGGGACGGCGCAGCATCCGCAGCGAGACCAGCGGCTCGGCGGCCCGGGACTCGACCAGGACGAAGGCGGCGAGCAGGGCGGTGCCGAGGACCAGTCCGCCGATCACGTCGGGGGCGCCGAACCCGCTGTCCGCGGCGGTGGAGAGGGCGTAGATCAACGCCAGCAGTCCGCCGGTGATGGTCACCGCGCCCGGCAGGTCCAGCCGCGGCCGCTCGGGCAGCCGGCTCTCGGTGAGCAGGCCGGGGGCGGCGAGCAGCACGCCGAGGCCCATCACCACGTTCAGCGCCATGGTGGAGCGCCAGCCGAGGCTGTCGGTCAGCACGCCGCCGAGCAGCATGCCGGTGGTGAAGCCGAGCGAGAGCAGCAGCCCGGAGACGCCCAGCGCGCGGTCGCGCTCGGGGCCCTCGCGGAAGGTGGTGGTCAGCAGTGACATGCCGGACGGAACGATCATCGCCGCCGCCAGCCCCTGCAGCGCCCGGCCGGCCAGGAAGCCGGCCGGGTCCCAGGCCAGCGTGGCCAGCACCGAGGCGGCGGTGAACAGGGCGAGACCCGCCAGGAAGAGCCTGCGCCGCCCGTACAGGTCGGCGATCCGGCCGGAGAGGAGCAGGAATCCGCCGGACGGCAGGGCGAAGGCGGTGACGCCCCACTGGAGGTCCGCCTGTCCGAGCCCGAGGTCGGTGCCGATCGCGGGCAGGGCCACATTGAGGATCGAGAAGTCGAGCGCGACCGCGAACTGGGCCGCGCAGAGCAGGAAGAGGATCAGTTTGGCCCGGCGGCCGAGGTGCTGGACCGGCGTCGCCTCGGGCGCCGCGAGGGTGTCTGTTGCCATGCGTCCATCCTTCGACCGATCAGCACGGCGTGGAGAGTGGGTACTTATCCTGGTGGCATGACCACCAGTCAGGCAGTGACCCTCGACCCGGACGCCCAGCGGCGCCGCGATCTGCGTGAGTTCCTGATGAGCCGCCGGGCCCGGGTGAGCCCCGTCGAGGCCGGACTGCCCGACGGCGGTGCCCGGCGCCGTACCCCCGGACTGCGTCGCGAGGAGGTCGCGGTGCTCGCGGGGGTGGGCATCAGCTGGTACCAGTGGCTGGAGCAGGGGCGGGACATCACGGTCTCCCCGCACGTGCTGGACGCCGTCTCCCGGGTGCTGCGGCTCAACGACGCCGAGCGGCGCCACCTCTACGTGCTGGCCGGGCTCAACCCGCCGCTGCCGACGGTCGATGCGGCACCGGTCACGGAAGGGCTGCGCCGGCTCATCGACGCCTGGATGCCGTTCCCGGCGCACATCCTGGACCCGTACTGGAACACCGTCACCTTCAACGAGGCCGCCAGGCTGGTCTTCGGCTACACCGACCAGGATCTGAACTGCCTGGTCAGCTACTTCACCAACCCGATCTACGGCTCGCGCAACACCACCTGGCAGGCGAACGCCGGGTACGTGGTCGCGCAGTTCCGGGCCGCCGCCTCGGAACGGCCCTGGGACGCCGGCTACCAGGCGATCGTGGACGAACTGGTCGAGGCGAGTCCCGAGTTCGCGGAGATCTGGGCCAGGGGCGATGTCAAGGCCGGCGGGATGCTCCACAAGGAGATCGAGCACCCCTCGGTCGGGCGGCTCTGCTTCGAGTCCACCCAGCTGCGGGTGCCCGAGCGGCCGGACCTGACCATCGTGCTGCACAACCCCGGCAAGGGCACGGACACGGCGGCGAAGCTGGAGTGGCTGGCATGCCCCGAAGGGCGCCGGGAGATGATGCGACCGGCCGGGTGACGAAAGGGCTTTGACGGTTCGTCATCGACGACGGAAGAGTGGATCCGGTCCGCAACGGTACGGAGGGATCCACGATGAGCGTACGCACCCTGGGCAGTCTGACCACCTCGCCGATCGGCTTCGGGGCGATGGTGCTCTCGCCCGGCATGTACGGCGAGATCGACGACCGGCGGGGGGAGACGGCACTGCGGGCCGCCCTGGACGCCGGGGCCACCATGATCGACACCGCCGACGGCTACGGTGCGGACGGCCACAACGAGCAGCTGGTCGGACGGGTGGTCGCCGGGCGCCGGGACGAGCTGGTGATCGCCACCAAGTTCGGTTTCCGGATCCCGGAGGGCGCCGAGGCACACCGCTTCCCGGTCAGTGCCGCCTTCGGTGAGCTGGCCGTGAACCTGGACCCGAAGTACGTCCGGGGCTACGCCGAGCAGTCGCTGCGCAACCTCGGCGTCGAGGCGATCGACCTGTACTACCCGCACTTCCCGGATCCGCAGGTGCCGTTCGAGGAGACGGTCGGGGCGGTCGCCGAGCTGATCGGAGCCGGGCTGGTGCGGCAGCTGGGTCTGTCCAACGTGACGGCGGAGCAGCTGCGCCTGGCCCACGCGGTGCACCCGGTGGCGGCGGTGCAGGTGCAGTGGTCGATGTGGCAGCCGGTCGATCCCGCGCTGCTGGCCGCCGCCCGGGAGCTGGGCGTCGGTCTGGTCGCCTGGAGCCCGCTCGGCGGCGGCTTCCTCACCGGTACCGTGCAGCAGGTGGCCGAGGGCGACTTCCGGCGCAATCTGGAGCGCTACGACGGGGCGAACCTGCGCGCCAACAACGACCGGTACGCCCCGGTGCGCGCGATCGCCGCCGAACTCGACCTCACCCCGGGGCAGTTGGCGCTCGCCTGGCTGCTGCACCAGGACGCACACGTGGTGCCGATCCCGGGCAGCCGGACCCCCGCGCACATCGCCGAGAACCTGGCCGCCGGCGAGGTCGGGCTGTCGGCGCAGACGCTGGCCCGGATCACGGCGGCCCTGGCGGACTTCGCCCCGGCGGGGCGCGGCGCCATCCTGGCCGAGGAGGGCGGCCGCTGAGGGGCGGCGCCCGCCGGGTGGACGGCCGCAGGCGGTCGGGGCCTCGGCGCCTATGCTCGGCGGCATGAGTGAGCTGATCGAGCTGGACCCCGAGGACAAGAAGATCATCACGCTGGCCCGTTCCGCGCGGGCCCGCAACGGCGTGGCGGAGGGGGCCGCCGTACGCGACGAGACCGGACGGACCTACGTGGCCGGGACGGTCGCACTGGAATCGCTGCAGCTGAGTGCGCTGCAGACCGCCGTCGCGATGGCGGTGGCCAGCGGCGCCAGGAGCCTGGAGGCCGCCGCCGTGGTCTCCGAGGCCGCCGAGCCGGCCGAGTCCGACCTGGCCGCCGTGCGCGACCTGGGCGGTGCCGGGACCCCGGTCCTGCTGGCCGGGCCGGACGGTGCGCTGAAGACCGCCGTCGAGGCGCGCTGAGGCCGGCCCGCTGACTGCCGCAGGGCAGGGCAGGGCAAGGCAGAGCAGAGCAGGCAGAGGTGCGGGCGCCCCCGGAGACGGCGGGGTGCCCGCACTTTCCGTTGCACCGTGCGCGGGTAGGGTGGCAGCGATCGAGGGGGTGTGCGATGGGGGCACTGGCGTTCTTCGCCGGACTGCTGCTCAGCGTGATGGGCATGGGCCGCTGGAAGGAGACCGGTTCGCCGTTCTGGCTGGCCGGATCGATCGCGATCTTCCTGCTGACCGTCATCGGAGCGTTCACCGGGGGCCGCAAGTCCCGCTGACGGCGGCCAGGCCGGGCGCACTGTCCGGGAGGTCGCTCGAGGTCCGCTCGGGGTCCGCTCGGGGTCCGTCCTGGACCTTTCCGGGGCCCGTCCAGGGGGCGCCCGGGGCCCCGCTCGGAGCCCGGCCCGGCCACGTCCGGGTGCGGTGTCCGACGGCGCCCATGCGATCAGGGAGAATGGTGCGCATGAGTGCCCCTTCATCCCCGTACCGCTCCGGGTTCGCGTGCTTCGTCGGACGTCCGAACGCGGGCAAGTCGACCCTGACCAACGCGCTGGTCGGGACGAAGGTCGCGATCACCTCCGACCGTCCGCAGACCACCCGGCACACCGTGCGCGGCATCGTGCACCGCCCGGACGCCCAGCTCGTACTGGTCGACACCCCCGGTCTGCACAAGCCCCGTACGCTGCTCGGCGAGCGGCTCAACGACCTGGTGCGCAGCACCTGGGCCGAGGTCGACGTGATCGGCTTCTGCCTGCCCGCCGACCAGAAGCTCGGTCCCGGCGACAAGTTCATCGCCAAGGAACTCGCCGAGATCAAGAAGACCCCCAAGGTCGCCATCGTCACCAAGACCGACCTGGTCGACTCCAAGCGGCTGGCCGAGCAGCTGATCGCCATCCACCAGCTCGGCATCGAGCTGGGCATCGAGTGGGCCGAGATCATCCCGGTCTCCGCGGTCGGCGACAAGCAGGTCGAGCTGGTCGCCGAGCTGATCACCAAGCTGCTCCCCGAGGGCCAGCCGCTCTACCCGGACGGCGACCTCACCGACGAGCCCGAGCAGATCATGGTCGCCGAGCTGATCCGCGAGGCCGCCCTCGAAGGCGTCCGGGACGAGCTCCCGCACTCGCTCGCCGTGGTGGTCGAGGAGATGCTCCCGCGCGAGGGCCGCCCGGCGGACCGCCCGCTGCTGGACATCCATGCCAACGTCTACATCGAGCGCCAGAGCCAGAAGGCCATCGTGATCGGCGCCAAGGGCTCCCGCCTGAAGCACGTCGGCACCACCGCCCGCAAGCACATCGAGGCCCTCCTCGGCACTCCGGTCTACCTGGACCTGCACGTCAAGGTGGCCAAGGACTGGCAGCGCGACCCGAAGCAGCTGCGCAAGCTCGGCTTCTGACCCACCCGCCACCCCAGGGGCGCGGAGCACTGCTCGACGGAGCAGCGCTCCGCGCCCCTGCGTTCATCGGGCCGCGTACGCACCCGGCGCGCGTTCGACCAGACCCCGCTCCGGCGGCCGCGGGTCGCCCCGGTGGCGGTGGGATGCAACCGGCCGACCAAGGTGGCCAGTTGGAGGTTGCCGGGAAGGGCGCGCGGGTGGCGTTGCGGCGTGCCGGGCGTGTCGCGTGCGCCGGGTGCAGGCCGGGCGGCGGAGTTGGTGGGTGGAGGAGGGGGTCGGGGGTGGCGGTGAGCTTCGCCGGGTCGGAGCGGGAGTCGCGGAGGCCGTCCGCGGTGGTGGCCTCCGGGCGGGCGCGGTGTCCAATCGGGTTGCCGCGGAGGTGAGTTCGGGGCCGGTGCGGCCGGTGGTCCCGGTGGTCCGGCGGGGGAGCGGGCAGTGCTGCGGGTGCGGTATGGAGACGTATGCTATCCATAACGGTTCGGCCCGTGGCGGGCGAGCCGGGCGGCCGGGGCGGTGGGGGCGGTTGCGGCGGGCGGACGGGAGAGGCGATGCGGATCGGTGAGCTGAGCAGTCGAACCGGCGTGCCGCTGCCCACGATCAAGTACTACCTGCGGGAGGGGCTGCTCCCGGCCGGGGAGCGGACCAGTCCCAACCAGGCCCAGTACGGTGCCGCGCACGTACAGCGGCTGAAGCTGGTGCGGGCCATGCTCGACGTCGGGAAGCTCTCCATCGCGGCCACCCGCGAGGTGCTGAACGCCATCGACTCGCCCGGCGGCACCGTGCACGGGATGCTCGGGGTCGCCCAGTCCGCCGTGACGGCCAAGGTCCCGGCCGGTGAGGACGGGGCGTGGCAGGAGGCCGACCGACTGGTGGCCGAGCTGGTCGGGCGCCGGGGCTGGCGGGTCGAGCCCGGGGGGCCGGCCCGGCGGGCGCTGATCCAGGTCGTGGCGACCTACGAGGGCCTCGGCCAGGAGGACCTGCTCGGTCTCCTCGACGAGTACGCGTCGGCCGCCGAGCGTCTGAGCGCCGCCGAAGTCGCCGTGGTCGCGGGCCGGTCCGAGCCGGACGGCCGGGTGGAGGGGGTCGTGATCGGCACGGTGCTGGGCGATGCGCTGATGGCCGCGCTGCGGCGGCTGACCCAGGAGGACGCCTCGCACCGCACCTTCGCCGAGGACGTGCCGTAGACCGGGCAGCACTCCGGAGGCGTGCGGGCGTGCGGGCGTGCGGTCGGGCGGGTGCGGTCGGGCGTGCGGTCGGGCAGGTGCGGTCGGGCGAGCGGGCCCGCCGTGAAGGGGAGTTGGGCCGGTCGGTCGGCCGCTCGCCGTCCGGGGGTGCGAGGCTCCGTCGGCCGAACGCGTGCGCAGTCGGCCGTGTGCAGCTGAACGCCCGTGCAGCCGGCCGAGCGCAGCCTGCCGAGTGGGGGCGGCCGGGTGCGGTCGGTCGGGCAGGGGAGAGCGGAGCCGCGCCCTGAGGTGGTGTCAGTGCCCCCCGGTGAGGCCGGGCTGGGCGGGCTGCGCGATGCCCTCGCGCAGGACCAGCGAGACCAGTTCGTGCTGGGCGTCGGTCAGTTTGGGGTCCGCGCAGTGAACCGTCCGGCCGTCCACGGTGATCTCGTAGTGGAAGCCGTCCGGCACGCCGCACGAAGGGGTGCGGAGCCCACCTGCCACGGCCTCGCGGGCGAGGGCGTGGACGTGCGGCGCGTCGGGTCGGTCGGCGGTGTCCAACTCTGCGCGTTGGGTTCGGCCTGCCAGGCCGCCGGTCCTGGTCACCTGGATACGCATGGTTGCAAGTGTGCTACGCACCGGTGGGCCGTGCTGACTTTTCGCCGAGGACGACGTCCTGCCGGGTGGTTCAGGTGGTGCTGATCCCGACCTGGGACCAGGCGGCGGTCACGGTGTCGGCCACCGCGTGCTCCTGGTAGCGCGCCTTGGCGGCGGCCACGGTGGCCTTGGCGAAGGCGGTGAAGTCGGCGTCGTGGGTGAGCCGGCCGCCGGTCAGGGTGTCGTACCAGATCTGTCCGGCCCGCTCCCAGGCGTTGCCGCCGAGGGCGGTGGCCAGCAGGTAGAAGGCGTGGTTGGGGATCCCGGAGTTGATGTGCACCCCGCCCTGGTCGTCGGCGGTATCGACGTAGTCGCTCAGGTGGGCGGGCTGTGGGTCCTTGCCGAGCTGCGGGTCGTCGTAGGCCGTGCCGGGGGCCTTCATCGAGCGCAGTGCTACGCCCTGGACGCCCGGGGCGAGGAGCCCGGAACCGATCAGCCAGTCCGCGTCGGCGGCGCCCTGCTGCAGGGCGTGCTGCTTGACCAGCGAGCCGAACACGTCCGAGACGGACTCGTTGAGCGCGCCGGGCTGGTCGTGGTAGTCGAGCCCGGCCGTGTACTGGGTGACACCGTGGGTGAGTTCGTGGCCGATCACGTCCACGGAGGCGGTGAAGTCGGTGAATATGACGTTGTCGCCGTCCCCGAAGACCATCTGGGAGCCGTCCCAGAACGCGTTGTCGTAGTCCTGCCCGTAGTGGACCGTGGCGTTCAGCGGCAGCCAGGCTCCGTCGATGGAGTTCCTGGCGTACACGGTCTCGTAGAGCGCGAAGGTGGCGCCGAGGCCGTCGTAGGCGCGGTTGACCGACGCGTCCTCGGCCGCCGCCTGGCCCTCGCGCCGGATCGTCCTGCCGGGTGTCCGCTGGGCGTGGCCGGCGTCGCCGATGGTGCGGGTGAGGTGGTGGGCCGGCGGTGGGGGTGCGACGGCCTGGAGCCGGGCGGTGCGGTGGGTGAGGTCGAGTGCCAGTGAGCGCTGTGCCGGTCCGTGGCCCTGCTCGGCGAGTCGGTCGAGGACGTACGGCGGGACGATCGTGCAGTAGTGGGGTACTGGTCTCATGTCGCCAAGGGTGAGGCATTGATGACTGGTTGTCACGAGGTCGGGAGTCGGCAGTCCGTCTCAAGGGGTGGAATGGTGGCCGGGTTCACTGCCCGTGGCCGGTGGCCTGGGTTACTCTCGGACACATCATGCGTTACGGGCTGCTTCTTCTTAGCTGCCGCGGCGAGGGCCTGTAGTCCAGATAGGCCGGCTCCCTCGCCGCGGGGAGTTGTGTTGCGCCCGATCAATGTCGATGCGGCGCACTAGTCGGCCCAGCCGGTGTCCACCACCCCGGCCAGCCCGCAATCGATCCGGGAAGCTGAGACTCTCCTCCATGACTGAGCAGTCCTCCATCGCTCGCGCGTTCAACGACCGCCCCACCCCGATCACCGCCGCCACCGTGCAGCAGAAGCCCTCGGGCATGCCGTTCCACCGCTACCTGCCGTTCGGCACCGTGGACCTGCCGGACCGCACCTGGCCGAGCCGGGTCATCACCGAGGCGCCGCGCTGGCTCTCCACCGACCTGCGGGACGGCAACCAGGCGCTGATCGACCCGATGTCGCCGGCTCGTAAGCGCAAGATGTTCGACCTGCTGGTGAAGCTGGGCTACAAGGAGATCGAGGTCGGCTTCCCGTCCTCGGGGGCCACCGACTTCGACTTCGTCCGTTCGCTGATCGAGGAGCGGGCGATCCCCGAGGACGTCACCATCTCGGTGCTGACCCAGGCCCGCGAGGACCTGATCGAGCGCACCGTGGAGTCCCTGGTCGGGGCGCCGCGCGCCACCGTCCACCTGTACAACGCGACGTCGCCGCTGTTCCGCCGGGTGGTCTTCAAGGGCAGCAAGGACGACATCAAGGGCATCGCCGTGGACGGCACCCGCCTGGTGATGGAGTACGCCGAGAAGCTGCTGGGCGAGGAGACCGTCTTCGGCTACGAGTACTCGCCGGAGATCTTCATCGACACCGAGCTGGACTTCGCGCTGGAGGTCTGCGAGGCGGTGATGGACGTCTGGCAGCCGGGTGAGGGCCGCGAGATCATCCTGAACCTGCCGACCACGGTGGAGCGTTCCACCCCGAACGTCTACGCCGACAAGATCGAGTGGATGTCGCGCAACCTGTCCCGCCGCGAGTTCGTCTGCCTGTCCTCGCACCCGCACAACGACCGCGGCACCGGTGTCGCCTCGGCCGAACTGGCCGTCATGGCCGGTGCCGACCGGGTCGAGGGCTGCCTGTTCGGCCAGGGCGAGCGGACCGGCAACCTGGACCTGGTCAACGTCGGGATGAACCTGTTCTCGCAGGGCGTCGACCCGATGATCGACTTCTCGGACATCGACGAGATCCGCCGCACCTACGAGTACTGCAACCAGATGGTCGTACCGGAGCGCCACCCGTACGCCGGTGACCTGGTCTACACCTCCTTCTCCGGTTCGCACCAGGACGCGATCAAGAAGGGCTTCGACGCCCTGGAGGCCGACGCCGCCGCGGCGGGCGTCCCGGTCGGCGAGTACACCTGGGGCGTCCCGTACCTGCCGATCGACCCGAAGGACGTCGGCCGCTCCTACGAGGCGGTCATCCGGGTCAACAGCCAGTCCGGCAAGGGCGGTATCGCCTACGTCCTGAAGAACGACCACAAGCTGGACCTGCCGCGCCGGATGCAGATCGAGTTCTCGAAGATCATCCAGGCCAAGACCGACGCCGAGGGCGGCGAGGTCACCCCGGCCGCGATCTGGGACGTCTTCCAGGACGAGTACCTGCCCACCCCGGACAACCCGTGGGGCCGGATCGCGCTGAGCGGTTCGCGCAGCCTGACCACCGAGGACGGCCGCGACGCGCTGTCCGCCGAGGCCGTGGTGGACGGGCGGGGCATCACCCTGGCCGGCACCGGCAACGGCCCGGTCTCCGCCTTCGTCAACGCGCTGGCCGGGATCGACGTGGACGTGCGGGTGCTGGACTACGCCGAGCACGCGCTGAGCGAGGGTGGCGACGCCCAGGCGGCCGCCTATGTGGAGTGCGCGGTCGACGGCCAGGTGCTGTGGGGCGTCGGCATCGACGGCAACACCGTGCTGGCCTCGCTGAAGGCAGTGATCAGCGCCGTCAACCGGGCCCGGCGCGGATAGTTCGTACGGCTGGTTCATGCGAGGGGCCGCCTGGAGGGCGGCCCCTCGCAGTGTGTTCCACGCCACATTTTTACCCGTTCGGGGTGCTGACACATCCTCTTAACCATGGCAGCATCTATGCACCGGAACCGAGGTCGGTGGGACGGCTCCCGGCGTCCGGTCGCGTGACCTGCCCATTGATGCGCAGGCCGCCTGCCATGTCTGGGGAGTGGCGCCGTGACAGGGTTGTGGGGTGTTCGCCCTCGCTGGCGGACGGACGTCCTCGGTGATTTCTTCTGCCCCGGCTGTGGTGGGGACCGCAACTACCGTCGGCAGCACGGACGGCGGTGGCTGCGGCTGCTCGGCACCCCGCTGGTGCCGCTCGGTCCCGTCGTCGGCAGCGTCCAGTGCACCAGCTGCCACGGCCGGTACGGCATGGAGACCCTGGAGCAGGTCACCTGCGTCCGACTCGCCTCGATGCTCCGCGACGCCCAGTACACCGTCGCCCTCGCGGTCCTCGCCGCAGGCGGTACCAGCGGCCGGGCCGCCAGGGAGGCGGCCTGCACCACGATCCGCGAGGCCGGCTTCGAGGACTGCGGGGAGGCCCAGATCCTGGCCGCCCTGGCCGCCCTCACCGGGCTGAGCGGAGAAGGCCCGCTCGACCTCGACGGCCACGGCAGTGGCCTCACCATCGAACTGCACGCCGCACTGGAGCCGCTGGCCCCGCACCTCGCCCAGCAGGGCCGCGAGCGACTGGTCCTCCAGGGCGCCACGGTCGCGCTGGCGGACGGGCGCTACCTGCCGCAGGAGCGCGCCGCGCTGGCCGCCGTCGGCCGCTGCCTCAAGCTCGGCGAGGGGCGGGTCGGCGAACTCCTGGACGCCGCGGCGGGCGCACCGCACTGACCCGGGGCGGGCGCACCGCACCGGCCCGCTGCCGTACTGATCTATTGCCGTACTGATCTACTGCCGGACTGATCTACTGCCGGACTGACTCGCTGCCGTACCGACCGACTGCCTTACTGCCGTACCTGTCGCTCCCGGCCCGTGGCTGTTCCGACCCGCAGCCGGCTCCTGCTCCTTGGTTCTCTGGCTCTCTGGTTCCCTGCTTCTCTTCCCTCCTCCACCCGATTCCTCTCGGACCGGGCCCGACATCCCCCACTCCGGGCCCGCCGTGTCCCGTGCCCGCCGATGTCCCCCCACGGACCAGGGCGCGGGCACACGGCTGCCCGCAGCGGCTTCGGAGTGCGCGAGAATGGTCGGATGGCCACACTGTTCGACCTCCGCGCCGGGGTGCGCCGATGAGCCTCTTCCGCGACGACGGCGTGGTCCTGCGCACCCAGAAACTGGGCGAGGCCGACCGCATCATCACCCTGCTCACCCGCCAGCACGGTCGGGTCCGCGCGGTGGCCCGGGGCGTCCGCAAGACCAAGTCCAAGTTCGGCGCCCGGCTGGAGCCCTTCTCCCACGTCGACGTGCAGTTCTTCAGCCGGGGTGCCGACCTGATCGGCCGCGGGCTGCCGCTCTGCACCCAGGTGGAGACCATCGCCCCCTACGGCGGCTCGATCGTCACCGACTACGGCCGGTACACCGCCGGGACGGCCATGCTGGAGACGGCGGAACGATTCGCCGAGAACGAGGGCGAACCGGCCGTCCAGCAGTACCTGTTGCTGGTCGGCGGACTGCGCACGCTGGCCGCCGGACTGCACGAGTCGCACCTGGTGATGGACGCCTTCCTGCTCAGGTCGCTCGCGGTCAACGGGTACGGCGCGAGTTTCACGGACTGCGCCAAGTGCGGACTGCCCGGTCCCAACCGCTTCTTCTCGCTCCAGGCGGGCGGAGTGCTCTGCCCGGACTGCCGAGTGCCTGGAAGTGCCGTACCCTCCCCTGAGACACTGGTACTGCTCGGCGCGCTGCTGTCAGGGGACTGGCAGACGGCGGACAACTGCGAGCCTCGGTACTGGCGGGAGGGCAGCGGGCTGGTGGCCGCCTATCTGCAGTGGCACCTGGAGCGGGGTATCCGCTCGATGAGATACGTGGAGAAGTGAGCAGCATGGCAGCGCGACGGCTCTTCGGCGGTAAGCAGCGCGATTACGTCACCCCGGCCCCGCACCCGAGCGGCGCCAAGCCCCCGAAGCTCCCCGGTGAGCTCGTGCCCGGTCACGTCGCGATCGTGATGGACGGCAACGGCCGCTGGGCGAAGGAGCGCGGGCTGCCGCGCACCGAGGGGCACAAGGTCGGTGAGTCGGTCGTCCTCGACGTGCTCAAGGGTGCCATCGAGCTCGGCGTGAAGAACGTGTCCCTGTACGCCTTCTCCACCGAGAACTGGAAGCGTTCCCCGGAAGAGGTGAAGTTCCTGATGAACTTCAACCGGGACGTCATCCGCCGCCGCCGTGACGAACTCGACGCGATGGGTGTCCGGATCCGCTGGGCTGGCCGGATGCCCCGGCTCTGGAAGAGCGTGGTCCAGGAGCTCCAGGTCGCCCAGGAGCAGACCAAGAACAACGACGCCGTCACCCTCTACATGTGCGTCAACTACGGTGGCCGGGCCGAGATCGCGGACGCCGCGGCGGCCATGGGCCGGGATGTCGCGGCCGGCAAGCTGGACCCGGCGAAGATCTCCGAGAAGACCATCGCCAAGTACCTGTACCACCCCGACATGCCGGACGTGGACCTGCTGCTGCGCCCCAGCGGCGAGCAGCGCACCTCCAACTTCCTGCTCTGGCAGAGCGCGTACGCCGAGTTCGTGTTCCAGGACGTGCTCTGGCCGGACTTCGACCGGCGTGATCTGTGGCGGGCCTGCGAGCAGTTCGCGATGCGCGATCGTCGTTTCGGCGGCGCCATCCCCAATGAGGTCAGCCCCAACGAGGTCAGCCCCGAGGTGCCGACGCAGCGCTGACGTCGGGTCCGGTGCCGGGGTTCTGGTGCGGGGCGGGCACGAGGCTGAGGTGCCGGGGTTCCGGTGCGGGGCGGGCACGAGGCTGAGGTGCCGGGGTTCCGGTGCGGGGGGTCCGGTGCGGGGCGGGCACGAGGCTGGGGTGCTGCGCGGCGCTGAAGTGACGCACGAAGGGCCCGGGAGCGGTTGTCGCTCCCGGGCCCTTCGCCGTCCGCTCAGCCCTTCTTGGCCGCGCACTCCCCGCAGAGGCCGAAGATCTCCAGCGTGTGGGCGATGTCGGTGTACCCGTGCTCAGCGGCCACGGTGTTGGCCCAGCGCTCGACCGCGGGGCCCTCGACCTCCACGGTCGCACCGCACTCGCGGCAGACCAGGTGGTGGTGGTGCCCGCTGCTGCAGCGGCGGTAGACCGCCTCGCCGTCCGCAGTGCGCAGCACGTCCACCTCACCGGCGTCGGCCAGTGACTGCAGAGTGCGGTACACCGTGGTCAGCCCGACCGAGTCGCCCCGGTGCTTGAGCATGTCGTGCAGCTCCTGGGCGCTGCGGAAGTCCTCGATCTCGTCCAGGGCCGCCGAGACGGCGGCTCGCTGCCGAGTGGATCGGGCGCGCGGCGACGGGCCTGCGGTGGTCACCGTGGGTCCTCCTGGGGGTGGGTTCGTCTAGCTTTTCATTGTGCCAGCCCCGTACTGGCGATCGGGTCGCTCTCCAGAGCTCCGTTCGCACTCGTGGTGTGGAGGTCCTTGCCGCCGACCTGCTCCCGGCCGCCGTCCTGCGACCTGTCCTGCGATCCGCCCTGTGGTCCGCTGTGCGACCTGCCGCTGTCCTGGGCGGGGATCGTGACCTCGCAGATCTCGGGCCCGTGGTCGGCGGCGGCGCGGTGGCGGCGGCGGGCCAGTGGCGCGGCGATCGCGCTGAACACGGCGAAGATCGCGATGGCGAGCAGCACGATGGCCGGGCCTGACGGCACGTCGGCCTGGTACGAGCCGGCCACGCCTGCCACCGCGACCGTGATGCCGAGCGCGATGGCGGCCGCCTGGGTCGCGGCGAAGGAGCGGGTGAGCTGCTGGGCCGCCGCAACCGGGACCACCATCAGCGCGCTGACCAGCAGCAGCCCGACCACCCGCATGGCCACGGTCACGGTGACGGCGGCGGTGACGGCCAGCAGCAGGTTGAGGACGCGCACCGGAATGCCCGTGACCCGGGCGAACTCCTCGTCCTGGCAGATCGCGAAGAGCTGGCGGCGCAGGCCGATGGTGATGGCGATCACCACGGCGCCGAGGATCGCGATGGTGCTCAGGTCGGACGGCGAGACGGTGAGGATGGAGCCCCACAGGTAGCTCTCCAGGCTGCCGCTGCCGGCCTGGGCACTCTTGCTGACCAGCAGCTTTCCGCAGGCCATACCGCCGTAGAAGAGCATCGCGAGGGCGATGTCGCCGCGCTGCTTGCCACGGGAGCGGACCAGCTCCATCACGATCGCGCCGAGCACGCAGACCACGACGGCCATCCAGATCGGGCTGGTCTGGAACAGGAAGCCGAGGCCGACACCGGTCAGGGCGACGTGCCCGATACCGTCACCCATCAGGGCCTGTCGCCGTTGGACCAGGTAGACGCCGACGGCGGGTGCGGTGATGCCGACTAGAACGGCGGCGATCAGCGCTCGCTGCATGAAGTCGTAGTTGAGCATGTCGATCATGCGAGCAGCCTCGGGGTGTTGTGCAGGTGGTCGTCGTCCGCATGCGGGTGGACGTGGTCGTGGCCGGGCAGGGCGTGCTGTCCGACGTCCTTGGGGGGTGGGCCGTCGTGGGAGACGCAGCCGTCGCGGAGTACCACGGCCCGGTCGATCAGCGGCTCCAGCGGGCCGAGTTCGTGCAGTACGAGCAGGACGGCGGCACCGCGCTCGACCTCGCGGCGCAGGGTGTCGGCGAGGACCTGCTGGCTGGCCATGTCGACCCCGGCCATCGGCTCGTCCATGATCAGCAGATCCGGGGTGCCGACCAGCGCACGGGCGATCAGTACCCGCTGGTGCTGACCGCCGGAGAGGTTGGCCACCCCGTCCTCGGCGCGGTCCAGCATGCCGACGGCGTCCAGTGCCCGGTCCACGGCGTCCCGGTCCCTGCGGCGGAACGGCAGCAGCCGGTGCTGCGGCAGCCGACCGGTGGAGACCACCTCGCGGACGGTCGCGGGCACCCCGCCGGCGGCGGTGGTGCGCTGGGGCACGTACCCGATCCGGTGCCAGTCCTTGAACCGGGCGTACGGCTTGCCGAAGAGCTCGTGGCCGCCGCGCTCCAGCGGGACCGAGCCGATCACGGCCTTGACGGTGGTCGACTTGCCGGAGCCGTTGGCGCCGAGCAGTGCGACCACCTCGCCGGGCCGCACCACGAGGTCGATGCCGCGCAGGACCGGACGGCCTTCGAGGGAGGCGACGGCGTCGCGGAGCGAGACGGCCGCGGGTTCGGCGTCGGCGGGAACCGGGTGCCGCGCCCCGGCGGAGTCCGTCGGCGCCGTGTCGGGTATGACAGAGCTCATGGCTGGGGTGTCCTCTTGGTGTCTTGGCCGCGACGGATCACGTTCTCGGCCGACCGGGCTCTCAACTGGCGGTGCCGAGTGCGGCCTGAAGGTTGGTCAGGTTCTGGCGCATGATCGAGAAGTAGTCGTTCGCGGACGGGTCCTTCACGCCCTCGATCGGGTCGAGTACGGCGGTCTTCAGGTCGAGGTCCTTGGCGACGGTCTTGGCCAGGTCGGGGCTGACCAGCGCCTCGAAGAAGATCGTGGTGACGCCGTTGTCCTTGGCGGCCTTCTGGATCGAGGCCAGCCGGGCCGGGGTCGGTTCGGCCTCCGGGTCCACGCCGTTGATGGCGATCTGGTTCAGGCCGTAGTGGTCGGCGAGGTAGCCGAAGGCGGCGTGGCTGGTGACGAAGGTCTTGGTCTTCGTGTCCTTCAGTCCGGCCTGGAACTCCTTGTCGAGGGCCGACAGCTTGGTGACCAGCTCGTCGGTGTTCTTCCGGTAGTCGGCGGCGTGGTCCGGGTCGGCCTTGGCCAGCTCGGCGCCGACGCTCTTGGCGACGGCGGCGTACCGGGTCGGGTCGAGCCAGATGTGCGGGTCGCCTGCCGCGTCGGTGTGGTCGTGGCCGTCCTGGCCCGCGCTTCCCTCGTCCAGGTGGTGGTCGACCAGCGGTGAGGCGGCGGTGGCGTCCACGACGTGCTTGACGGGGCTCTGCTCGACGACCTTGTCGACGGAGGGCTGGAGGCCCTTGAGGTAGACCACCAGGCCGGCGCTCTGCACGGAGGCGACCTGCTTGGCCTTGAGTTCGAGATCGTGCGGCTCGACGCCGGCGGCGGTGAGGTCGGTGACCTTCACATGGCTGCCGCCGATCTGCTCGGCGAGGAACTCCATCGGATAGAACGACGCCACCACGCTCAGCCTGCCGTCGCCGGTCTTGCCCTCGGCGCTGCTCGAACCGCCGCAGGCGCTCAGGGCGAGGGCGCCGACAACGGCGGTGGCGGTCAGGGCTATCGAGGTGGTCGGGAGACGTCGCAGCATCATGACAACCATTGTCATCTTAAGTGGAAATGATTGTCAACTCACCCGATTGGCGTATTGATGGTGCACGGGTGGCGCACGGGTGTGGATGGCCACAGGTGTCGTGTGCGGGGGCGTGCACGGGCGTGAGTGGCGTACGGGTGGTGCATGGGCCTGGATGGCGCATGGGAGAAGCACGGGTGGTGCCGGGCCGGTGCGGGGCCGGTGAATGGATGACGCGTCCCGGACGTGCAGATCGGGGCCCGACCCGGAATACCGAGTTGAACCGTCTACCCACCAGCCCGGTAACCTGAGGTATTCGGGTGCGTGCAACCAGCCGCGCCTTGACCGTGCCGTCGAACCTGACGTCGTACTGAAGAGAGCACTGTGGCCGCCGACAAGATCGACACGATTGTCAGCCTGAGCAAGCGCCGTGGCTTCGTCTACCCCTGCAGCGAGATCTATGGCGGTACCCGTGCCGCCTGGGACTACGGGCCACTGGGCGTCGAGCTCAAGGAGAACATCAAGCGCCAGTGGTGGCGTGCGATGGTCACCGCTCGGGAGGACGTCGTCGGTCTCGACTCGTCGGTGATCCTGGCCCGCGAGGTCTGGGAGGCCTCCGGCCACGTCGCCACCTTCAACGACCCGCTGACCGAGTGCCTCTCCTGCCACAAGCGGTTCCGCGCGGACCACCTGGAGGAGGCGTACGAGGCCAAGCACGGCAAGCTGCCGGCCAACGGTCTCGCCGACATCAACTGCCCGAACTGCGGCAACAAGGGTGCCTTCACGGAGCCCAAGGAGTTCTCGGGCATGCTGAAGACGCACCTCGGCGTCACCGAGGACGCGGGCGGCCTGGCCTACCTGCGCCCGGAGACCGCGCAGGGCATCTTCACCAACTTCAAGGCCGTGCAGACCACTTCGCGCAAGAAGCCGCCGTTCGGCATCGCCCAGGTCGGCAAGAGCTTCCGCAACGAGATCACTCCCGGCAACTTCATCTTCCGTACCCGCGAGTTCGAGCAGATGGAGATGGAGTTCTTCGTCAAGCCGGGCGAGGACGAGAAGTGGCACGAGTACTGGCTTGAGCAGCGTTGGAACTGGTACGTGGACATGGGTCTGCGCACCGAGAACATGCGCTTCTTCGAGCACCCGAAGGAGAAGCTCTCCCACTACGCCAAGCGCACGGTGGACATCGAGTACCGCTTCAACTTCGGCGGCAGCGAGTTCTCCGAGCTGGAGGGCATCGCCAACCGGACCGACTACGACCTCACGGTGCACAGCGAGGCGTCCGGCCAGGACCTGAAGTACTTCGACCAGGAGTCCGGCGAGCGGTACTTCCCGTACGTCATCGAGCCCGCAGCCGGTCTGAACCGCGCCATGCTGGCCTTCCTGCTGGACGCCTACTTCGAGGACGAGGCGCCCAACGCCAAGGGCGTCATGGAGAAGCGCGTCGGCATGCGGCTCGACCCGCGCCTCGCGCCGGTCAAGGTCGCGGTCCTGCCGCTGTCGCGCAACGCCGACCTCTCGCCGAAGGCCCGCGGCCTGGCCGCCGACCTGCGGACGGCCTGGAACGTCGAGTTCGACGACGCCGGCGCCATCGGCAAGCGCTACCGCCGTCAGGACGAGATCGGTACGCCGTTCTGCGTCACCGTCGACTTCGACACCCTTGAGGACAATGCGGTCACCATCCGTGACCGCGACACCATGGCGCAGGAGCGTGTCTCCCTCGACCAGGTGAAGTCCTACCTGGCGGCCCGCCTCATCGGCTGCTGATCGGTTGTCGATCGGCTGCTGATCGACCGGAGCTGGGTCGCTGGCGGGTTCTGCCGTCGGCAACCCGGCTCGTCGGCCCCCGTGCGGATACTCCGCGCGGGGGCCGACGGTTTTGGGTGACTGCGGGTGCGGGTGCGGGTGCGATTGCTGGCGACTGCAGGCGATCGCGGGCGGCTGCCGGACGGGCCGGGCGGGCCGGATGGCGGGGTCGTGGAGGGCGGGGTCGTGGAGGGCGGGGTCGTGGAGGGCGGGGGTACGGAGGCGGGAGAGTCAGGCGTCGCGCTGTTGGGCTGCGAGGCGGGTGCGGGCCTCCATGAGGGCGAAACCCAGTAGGTTGAGGCCGCGCCATGCGGCGGGCTCGGTCGCTCGTTCGTTGTCGGCGGCGAGGCCGATGCCCCAGAGCCGGTCGAGTGGGCTGGCCTCCACGAGCACTCGCTGTGCGGTGCCGAGCAGGTACTCCCGAAGGGCGTCGTCCTGGCCGAACTTGGCCACATTGCCCTGGACCACCAACTCGAAGCGTTCGGTCGCCCAGCGCTCCTCGTCGAAACCCTGGACGAGCCGCCCGAGCTTCTTCGCTTCGGCCGGGGTGCGGGCGGCGAGGATCCGTGGCAGCGCCTGATCGTCCCCGAAGAGCCGGGCCTTGCTCGCCATCATCCAGTGCTCGGCCGTTGCGTACGTTGCCCCGTCCACGGTGAACTCGGCCGGCCACCACTGACTGAGCGAACCCGCGCCCACCTGGCCGTCCCGCTCCGGCTGGTGCCCCCAGAAGAGCAGGTACTTGGGGCGGGCACCTGCTGCCACGAGAGCGCTGAGCTCTTCGCGGGAACGGGTCTCGGCCGGGGTCCGGGGCTGCGGCGTCGTCATATCGTCATCCTGACACGAAGGGCTGGTGATGGCTCCCGAATTTGCCTGCAGTCACGGCCGCTCTGTTCTGTCCGGTCCATCCGGTGTTGCCCTGATCTGCCTGACCCCGTATCGACCGGCCCCGTTGTGCCCGTTCAGCCCGATCCTGCGCTGCCCGATCCTGCAGCACCCGGCGCTGTTCCGGCCGGTGCCGTTCTGGCGGGCCCGGTCGGGCGAGAGCTGGGCCAGGGACGGGAAGGGACGACGAGCGTCGGCCGGTCGACTCAGGCGACCGTGCGAGGCAGTCGGACGCTCAACAGGAAGATGGCCGCAGACCCGGTCAGTTGCAGGCTCAGGACCAGAGCCAGCGCGTGGTCGATGCCGATCGTCGGGGAGAGGGAGAGGAAGAGCGTGCCCAGGGTGGCCACCCCAAGTGCGAGGCTGGACTGCTGCGTTGTGGCCAGCACCCCGCTGCCGACGCCTGCGCGCTCGATCGGGACCTTGGACAGTACGACCCGGAACAGCGGTGTCCCGATCAGGCCCTGGCCGATGCCGGCCAATGCCACGCCGGGCAGCATCCGCCACGGCGAGAAGTGCGCCCAGTCCATCAGTACCGTGGCGATCAGGACGGCCAGCCCCAAGCCCTGGACCACCGCTCCGACGGTGATCACCCGGCTGCCGAACCGGCTGATCAGGCGCGGCCCGCTCAGCGAGGCGAAGAAGTAGCCGACCGCCATCGGCACCAGTGCCCACCCTGCCGCGACCGGTCCAAGCCGCAGCCCCTGCTGCAGCATGACGGCCACCACGAACATGAAGCCGCCGAAGCCCGTGAAGTACGGCACCGCGACCCCGAGGCCCCGGCGCATCTCCGGTATCCGCAGCAGTGAGAGCGGCACCAGCGGGACCTGACCCGCACGCTCCGCTCGCCGCTCCACGTAGAGGAAGGCGGCAGCGAGGAACGGGAACGCGCCGAGCAGCACCCAGGACCAGAGCGGCCAGCCTGCGGCGCGTCCCTCCATCAGCGGCAGGAACAGTGCGAGCAGCGCTGCCGTCAGCAGCGCGGTGCCGGGAAGGTCGACGCCGGCGGCGTGCGGCGAGCGGCTCTCCGGTACGTACGGGACCGCGAGGACTGCGGTGAGCAGCGCGAACGGCACGTTCAGCAGGAACACGGCGCGCCAGCCGGTGCCGAAGAGGTCGGCGGAGACCAGCATCCCGCCGAGGACCTGTCCGATCACCACGGAGATGCCGCCGACGGCTCCGTAGATGCTCAGCGCCCGGGCGCGCTGCGGACCGCTGCTGGCTGCGGTGATGGTGGCGAGCACCTGCGGCAGCAGCAACGCGGCCGAGGCGCCTTGGGCTGCCCGGGCGGCGACCAGCGTCCACGCGGTGGGTGCGAGGCCGCAGACCAGGGAGGTGACGGCGAAGGCCGCCGCACCGGCGATGAAGAGCCGGCGGCGACCGAAGGTGTCACCGAGTCGCCCGCCGAGTACCAGGAGTACCGCGAAGGCTATGCCGTACCCGGCGGCGACGAGTTCCAGTACTGCGGGCCCGGCAGCCAGATCATGGTCGATGGTGGGCAGTGCGACGTTGACGATGAAGAAGTCGAGCATCGGCAGGAAGGCGCCGAGCAGGACGGTGACGAGGCCTGCCGTCCCGAGAGCGGGGGCGGCGGGCTGGGCCAGGGGGCTGGTCCGTGAGATCGCGGGTGGGGTCTGCGGGATCGCGAGTCGCTGGGTCACGAGCACTACGATCCGCTCTCGCTCACCCTGGTACCAGATGGCGTTTATCCAGGTATAAGAAGTACCTGGCAACAGGATCCCATTTCGCGCATCCTTGGCCTTATGACGACCACCACCTTGCCGACCGACAGCCGTCGGAGCGAACTGGCGACCTTCCTCCGCAGCCGTCGGGAGCGGATCTCGCCGGAGCAGGTCGGCCTGCCGCTGACCGGGCGCCGCCGGACCCCGGGGCTGCGCCGGGAGGAAGTCGCGCAGCTCGCTGCCGTAGGAGTCACCTGGTACACCTGGCTGGAACAGGGAAGGGACATCCAGGTCTCGGCCCAGGTGCTGGACTCGGTGGCCCGAACCCTGCAGCTCGACCGGAGCGAGCGGGCCCATCTCTTCGTCCTGGCCGGCTCGGAGGATCCGACCCCGGTGCCGGAGTGCCCGACCATCACGCCGTCCGTGCGGGCCGTACTGGAGCGGCTCGAACCGGTGCCCGCCGTGGTGCTCAACAGTCGGTACGACATCCTGGCCTACAACCATGCCTACACCTGGCTGGCGGGGGACCTCGACGGGATGCCGTTCGAGGAGCGGAACGTGCTGTGGCTGCTCTTTTCCCAGTCCCGCTTCTCCTCGGTGCTGGTGGATGTCCAGGAGGCGCGCGAGTCGGTGACGGCCCGATTCCGGGCGGCGATGGCCGAACACTCCTCGGAGCCGGTCTGGAAGAACCTCCTCCAACGCCTGCGCTGGACTTTCCCCGAGTTCGAGACGGTCTGGGATCGGCACGAGGTGTCCGGGCCCGGCAACGGTCTCAAGCGATTTCTGCTTCCCGAGGTCGGTCTGGTCCGCTTCGAGTACACCAACCTGTGGCTGGGGCCTCGGCCGAGCACTCGGCTGGTGGCCTACACGCCGCAGGACGAGGAGACGCAGCAGCGCCTGGAACAGCTCGCAGCCGCCCGCTGAGCCACGCCCGGGCCGGTGGGACGAGGGCGAGTGGACGGGCACTGCGTCAACGGTGCTGACCGCACCGGTCGCACTGGCCATGCCGAATGCATTGACCGCACCGGCGGCCTTGGTCACGTCAGATGTACCGGCCGTACCGGCCGTGACTTCGGTGGCTCCGGCCCGAAGTGGCGGTCTGCCCTGCGCGGTACTGGTGATCGGGCCACTAAGGGCCAGGACGGTGCAGAGCCACGCCAGTGGCAGCTCTGCACAGAGCGCCATCACCACGGCTCCGGCGAGTTGGGTGCCGTAGGCCGTTGTGTGGACGTCGTACCAGGCATCGCCGAGCAGCAGGGCAGCGGCCACTGCTGCCATCTGTCGGCTGTAGGGGCTGCTCTGTCGTAGCAGTGCACCGGTGCTGATCAGGGTAGTTGCCTCCAGGCAGTCGAGCACGGACCAGCCCGCGCCAACTGCGGGGGCAGCTGCCAGTAGTGCTGCCCACGGCAGCAGCACCACTCCGCAGGCGATCAGCAACCGGTGCAGACTCATGACGCCCGCCCGGCTCGCATCCGGACCGACAGCGCGTCATCGTGGGGAACCCGCGCCTGCACCGAGCCGCAGGGCGGCCCGTCGGACCAGGCCAGCCAGAACGAGTCGGAGAGCGGAACCACCTGGACCGGACGGTGGCTCCGGCCCAGCAAACCGCCACTGGTGAAGGTGACTTCGGGCAGTGAGCCATCGGCCGGCAACCGGCCCCAGGCGAAGCCGGTCGGACCGTCGGCGTCGGCACTGCACCGGGCCCCGCGTAGGACCTGGTGGACGTCGAGGGCGGATACCACCATCACATCCAACAACTCGCCGCACTCGTAGATCTCCAGGGAGGCCCGCCCTCGCTCGGCAGGACTTCTCCTGACCGACCACGGACCCACCCGAGTAGTGCCGCTTTCGTCGTCGGCCACACCCACGCCCCGGCGGGGGGGGGGGGGGGGGCCCCCCCCCCCCCCCCCCCCCGGGGGGGCCCCCCCGCCCCCCCCCCCCCCCGCCCCCCCCCCCCCCAGTTAGATGAAGTCCGGGAAAAAAAAGGCCGGCAAAAACCACAGAGG
>NZ_JBHJVK010000008.1:32885-43138 GCF_042264695.1 Kitasatospora sp. NPDC056138
TCGGCAGCGTCATTTTTTTAAAAGACACAGCCCCCCCCCGTGTTGTGCGGCTTTCGTCGCCGGCCACCCCCCCCCCCCGGCGGTCGTCGGCACTGCCGACGACCGCGCCGGAGCCCTGGTCCGTGACCGACTCGGCCGGACTCTCCGCTGCCACCACGCGACTTGTTCTCGTCATGCCGTCAAGATTCGCGCCGGAAAGCAGCCCTGTCGGTAGCCCATGCATCCGTCTTGAAGGTGTACCTAGCTACAGCATTGATTCGGATGCCTACTTCATGGATCGGCCTGATCGGCGGCCCATAGGCTGTGCGGCATGTTGAACTCCGCCCTCCGCCAGGCGCGCGACCGGGGCGCCGAGCACCTCCCGTGGTCGGCGGCCACCCGGCGGGATGCAGTGTTCACTGCGGCCGGGGTGCCGCTGGGTCTTCCCCTCATCCTCGCGTTGAGCATGCCGAAGTCGGGCGTACTGCTCCCTGTCGCCGTGCTGTGCCTGGACCTGCTGACGGTCGCGCAGCGCAGCCGCTTCCGCGAGCTGCGCGGTGTGGAGATCCCGGGCAGGGTGGGCCCCGACGCCGGGTGGGTCGTGCGCCTGCGCTCCGGGTTCACCTGGCGGCAGGCCGGATACCACTTCCTGGCCGCGCCGGCCCTCGCCGTCGGCTCCTTCCTGGCGCTGGCCGCCTGGGGTGCGGGTCTGGTGATGGCCACGGTCTACGGCTGGGCGCCCCTCCTGCCGAGAGGGAACTCCCTGCGCCACGGCACCGGTTGGTCGGTGACCGATGCCGGGGTCACCATCGCAGGTCTGGCCCTGCTCCTGGCAGTGCCCTGGGCGGTGGCCTGGCTGGCCCGGCTCGACGAGCGCGCGGCCCGTGCCCTGCTCGGGCCGAACCGGGCGGAGGTCCTGGAACGCCGCGTCGAGGACCTTGCCGAGAGCCGAGCCGGCGTGGTGGACGCAGCGGATGCCGAACGCCGGCGGATAGAAAGGGACCTGCATGACGGCGCCCAGCAACGCCTGGTCTCGCTGGCGATGAATCTCGGCCTTGCCCGGCGCACGCTGAAGGACATACCGCCCGAGGCCATGCAGGTGATCGTCGAGGCGCACCAAGAGGCCCAGGCCGCCATCGCCGAGCTGCGTGACCTCGTCCGAGGGCTCCATCCCGTGGTCCTGGAGGACCGTGGCCTGGACGCGGCGCTCTCCGGCATCGCCGCCCGGGCTCCCGTCCCGGTCCGTCTGACGGTGGACCTTCCCGATCGCATAGCCCCGACCATCGAAGCCGTCGCCTACTTCACCGTCTCGGAGGCCCTGGCCAATGTGGCCAAGCACGCCCGCGCCTCCCGCGTCGATCTGTCCGTGCGGCAGCAGTCCGGCCGAGTCCGCATCGTCATAACCGACGACGGAGTCGGCGGCGCCGACCCGAGCACGGGCACCGGTCTCATCGGGCTGCGCAAGCGTGCCGCCTCGGTGGACGGCACCCTGGCCATCACCAGCCCCCTCGGGGGCCCGACCGTCATCACTGTGGAGTTGCCATGCGAGCTGTGATCGCCGAGGACTCGGTCCTGCTGCGGGTGGGCCTGGTCAAGGTCATGGAGGCGGTCGGGTACGAGGTCGCCGCCGCAGTCGGTGACGCCGAGGCGCTGCTTGCGGCCGTGGAGGAGTACAGGCCGAAGGTCGTCGTGGCCGACGTCCGGATGCCACCGGGCTTCACCGACGAGGGCGTCCGGGCTGCGCTGATGATCCGCCGACAGTGGCCGGAGATCGCGGTGCTGCTCCTCTCCCAGTACGTGGAGGAGCGGTACGCCGCAGATCTGCTCACGGGAGACACCAGCGGGGTCGGCTACCTCCTCAAGCAACGGGTCGCCAATGTGGACGACTTCGTGGAGGCGCTGCAACGAGTGGCGGAGGGCGGCACCGCACTGGACCCGGAGGTGGTGGCCCAGTTGCTGCTGCGGCGCCACCGCGATCCGCTGGAGCGCCTGACCCCCAGGGAGCGGGACGTCCTGACGCTGATGGCGGAGGGCCGTTCCAACACCGCGATCGCCGAGTCCCTGGTCGTCAGCGACAGCGCCGTCGCCAAGCACATCAACAGCATCTTCATGAAGCTGGACCTGCCGCCGGCCGACGCATCGCACCGCAGGGTGCTGGCCGTCCTCCGCTTCCTGGAGCTGGGGTAGCCATGGCGCACGAGGGGGTGACCGACGGGGCGGCGGCTCGGAAGCGAGCAGGCGACGACAGCGGGGTGTGGCGGCGGATCAGCGTCGTCGTGCTGGTGATCATTCTGCTGAGCGGCGGGGTGACGGCCTGGTCCTTGTTGAGCCACCAGAGCCGCACGGAGCGTCGCACCTTCTGGCAGCAGATCAAGACAGTCGAGGTGGACTCCGGCAGTGCAAAGGTCTCGGTCGAGGCGGGCGCAGCCGACCGGGTCACGTTGAAGGAGAGCCTGGGCTGGGTGACGCGCCGTCCGTCCGTCAACGCCCAGGTGGTCGGGAGCACCCTGCGAGTCGCCGTCTCGTGCGGAGGGCCGATATCGGTGATCGGTTGCGACGCCGCGCTCGACATCCAGGTCCCGGCCGCCACCGGGATCCACACCCAGGGCAGTTCCGGAGACACCTACATACGTGGGGTCTCCGGCGAGATCCGGGCGAAGACCGTCTCCGGTCAGCTGTGGCTGGAGAGCGTGAGCGGAGTGGTCTGGGCGAAGTCCGCTTCGGGGGAGATCGTGGCCAAGGAACTGGGCTCGTCCGTGGTCCAGACGGCATCCAGTTCGGGGCAGATGAGTCTGGGCTTCGCCCGGCCTCCGGAGTCGGTAACAGCGACCACGACCTCCGGTCCGGTGGTCATCACAGTCCCGGGGGAGAACATGCGCTACCACGTGGGTGGCCACACGCTCTCGCACTCCTGGAGCATCGATCCGGATGTGGAGGACAGCGGCTCCAAGCACACGATCGACATCACGACCATGTCCGGCTCGGTGACGGTGGCTTCCGGTTCGGCGGACTCCGGGGCTGGGCCGACCGCCTCCGGCGCACTGGCCTCTCCTGGCGAACAGGTGCCCACTGCCCCGGCCGGATCCCGGTAACCAGCTGCGCCCCCGGGTGACCAGCTGACCCCGCCCCACCCCCGGGCCCCGGCCGGACAGCGACAGCCCCAGCCGCTGTTGGCGGGTGACGGGCCCACTGCACAGCTCTGTGCGCAGGCGTCACCCGCAGTCATCAGCACCTGTCGGCGCCCGTCGACACCTATCCGCAGCCGACAGCGGCTGCCCGCAGAGCCGACCCCTGCCGCCCACAGAGCCGAACGGGGGACGGCCTGGGGGACAATGGAGAGTCTCACAGCGCCGCCCGCGCCGAATCACTGTCGCCCTTGCCGACCATGAGGACTCCGCCCGTATGACCTCCATGCCCGCCACCGTCCAGCCGACCACGGCTACCTCCGAGGCCCTCGCCACACCGGCCCCCACGCCCGCCCCCGCCTCCACGCCCGAGTTCGCTCCGCTGAACATCGGCCCCCTGCAGGTGTGGCCGCCGGTCGTACTGGCGCCGATGGCGGGCATCACCAACGCCCCGTTCCGGACGCTCTGCCGGGAGCAGAGCGGGGGCAAGGGGCTCTACGTCTCGGAGATGATCACGACGCGCGCACTGGTCGAGCGCAACGCCAAGACCATGCAGTTGATCAAGTTCGATCCGACCGAGAAGCCGCGTTCGATCCAGCTGTACGGGGTGGACCCGGTGACGGTCGGCCGGGCCGCAAAGATGATCGCGGAGGAGGGCCTGGCCGATCACATCGACCTCAACTTCGGCTGTCCGGTGCCGAAGGTCACCCGCAAGGGCGGCGGGTCCGCGCTGCCGTACAAGCGCAACCTGCTGCGCGAGATCCTGCGCGAGGCGGTCGGCAACGCGGGCGGCCTTCCGGTGACCATGAAGATGCGCAAGGGCATCGACGACGACCACCTGACCTATCTGGACGCGGGCCGGATCGGTGCGGAGCAGGGCGTCTCGGCGATCGCCCTGCACGGGCGTACGGCCTCCCAGCACTACGGCGGCACGGCGGACTGGTCGGCCATCGCCCGGCTGCGCGACTCCGTCCCAGCGGAGATCCCGGTACTGGGCAACGGGGACATCTGGTCGGCCGACGACGCGGTGCGGATGATGCGGGAGACCGGCTGCGACGGCGTGGTCGTCGGCCGTGGCT
This sequence comes from Kitasatospora sp. NPDC056138, assembly GCF_042264695.1. Taxonomy (NCBI): domain Bacteria; kingdom Bacillati; phylum Actinomycetota; class Actinomycetes; order Kitasatosporales; family Streptomycetaceae; genus Kitasatospora; species Kitasatospora sp. NPDC056138. Next base: position 37,069 of record NZ_JBHJVK010000008.1, read on the forward strand.
GCCTCGGTCGGCCGTGGCTGTTCAAGGACCTGGTCTCGATCTTCGAGGGCGACGTGGACTACGCCCGCCCGACCTTCGGATACGTGGCGCAGGCGATGGTGCGCCACGCCCAGCTGCTCGGCGAGTGGCTGGAGGACGAGGCACGCGGTGTCATCGACTTCCGTAAGCACGTCGCCTGGTACACCAAGGGCTTCTCGGTGGGTTCGGAGCTCCGGGTGAAGCTCGCGATGTCCAGCTCGCTGGCTGAGCTCGCGGAGACGCTAGGCCAGGTCGAGCAGGACCAGCACTGGCCTGCCGGTGCCGACGGTCCGCGTGGCCGGACCAGCGGCAACAACCGGGTGGTACTGCCCGAGGGCTGGTTGGACGATCCGTACGACTGTGCTCTGCCCAGCGCGGAGGCCGAACTGGACACATCTGGCGGCTGACTTAGACGTTCAGGTGACATAGTCGTTCTCGGTTGAATCGCCGGAACGGACGAGCCCTCTTGGACAATCTGGCCAAGAGGGCTCCTTTGTGGCAGATTTCAGTAACGGAGAGGTGTCATATCTCGACGCAGTGCTACGAAATGCGCACTCCGCCTACGTCTGGCAGCTGAGGTGCACCCGTGACGCTTGCCACATATCGTGGCGATTGACGGCCGGTTGGGCGGGTTCGCGGGGCTGCCGTGGCGTGAATCGCTTCCCGAAGGGGCTCGGAGGCGGATCGGCGCAGCTGGCTGCAGGAAATCAAGCCGGGGCAACACTGCGGTCGATTGCTCGCTACTCTCTGTCCGGTTCGTGTGATCTTCGCATTTCAATGCCTTCACTACTTGAACGATTGCTAGCGTCAGCCGGACGATTTCGTCAACAGAGGTGAACGCCCCGGTGGGCATTCGATCTGTTGGGTCACGACCCGTTCCGAGGCTCGTACGGCCTATTGGCGGCGCGGCAGTGCCTTCGAAATGGGTATGTTCTCCGGCGTCAGGGCAACCGTGTGCGAGGAGACCGACCCGTGGCGGCGAAGCAGAAGTTTGTTTACTCCTTCACCGAAGGAAACAAGGACCTGAAGGATCTACTCGGCGGTAAGGGTGCCAACCTCGCCGAGATGACCAACCTGGGCCTCCCCGTCCCCCCGGGGTTCACCATCACCACCGAGGCGTGCAAGGTCTTCCTGGAGACCGGCAGTGAGCCGACCTCGCTGCACAAGGAGATCAGCGAGCACCTGGACTCGCTGGAGCAGCAGATGGGCAAGCAGCTCGGTCAGCCCGACAACCCGCTGCTGGTCTCGGTCCGTTCGGGTGCCAAGTTCTCCATGCCCGGCATGATGGACACCGTCCTGAACATCGGCCTCTCCGACGTGTCGGTGGCCGGTCTGGCCGCCCAGTCCGGCAATGAGCGCTTCGCCTGGGACTCGTACCGCCGCTTGGTCCAGATGTTCGGCAAGACCGTGCTGGGCGTGGACGGCGAGCTGTTCGAGGACGCGCTGGAGGAGGTCAAGGAGGCCAAGGGCACCGCCAACGACCTCGACCTCACCACCGAGGACCTCAAGGCGCTGGTCGACACCTTCAAGGCGATCGTGCTCCGCGAGACCGACCGGGAGTTCCCGCAGGACCCGCGGGAGCAGATGGACCTGGCGATCCACGCGGTCTTCCACTCCTGGAACGGCGACCGGGCCCGCCTGTACCGGCGGCAGGAGCGCATCCCGAACGACCTGGGCACGGCGGTCAACGTCTGCAGCATGGTCTTCGGCAACCTCGGCGAGGACTCCGGTACCGGTGTCGCGTTCACCCGTGACCCCTCCACGGGCGCCGTCGGCGTCTACGGTGACTACCTGTCCAACGCCCAGGGCGAGGACGTCGTCGCCGGCATCCGCAACACCCTTCAGCTCTCCGAGCTCGAGAAGCTCGACAAGAAGTCGTACGACGAGCTGATGGCGATCATGCAGAAGCTCGAACTGCACTACCGCGACCTGTGCGACATCGAGTTCACCATCGAGCGCGGCAAGCTCTGGATGCTGCAGACCCGGGTCGGCAAGCGCACCGCCGCCGCCGCCTTCCGGATCGCGGTCCAGCTGGTCGACCAGGGGCTGATCGACCTGGACGAGGCGCTGCACCGGGTCACCGGCGGCCAGCTCTCCCAGCTGATGTTCCCGCGCTTCGCTCCCGACGCCACCTCGAAGCAGGTCGCCTGGGGCATCGCGGCTTCGCCCGGTGCCGCGGTCGGCAAGGTGGTCTTCGACTCCTACACCGCGGTCAAGTGGTCCCGTTCCGGCGAGAAGGTGATCCTGGTCCGCCGGGAGACCAACCCGGACGACCTGGACGGCATGATCGCGGCCGAGGGCATCCTGACCTCGCGCGGCGGCAAGACCTCGCACGCGGCCGTGGTCGCCCGCGGCATGGGCAAGACCTGTGTCTGCGGTGCAGAGGAGCTGGAGGTCGACACCAAGCGCCGTCGCCTGACCACCGCCGACGGGCAGGTCGTCGAGGAGGGCGACGTGGTCTCGATCGACGGGGCGACCGGCAAGGTCTACCTGGGCGAGGTCCCGGTGCTCCCGTCCCCGGTGGTCGAGTACTTCGAGGGCACCCTGCACGCCGGTGCCGACGTCCAGGGCGGGCTGGTCCAGGCCGTGCACCGGCTGATGTCGCACGCCGACGTCCGCCGCAAGTTGGCCGTCCGGGCCAACGCGGACAACGCGGAGGACTCGAACCGCGCCCGCCGCTACGGCGCCCAGGGCATCGGCCTCTGCCGCACCGAGCACATGTTCCTCGGTGAGGAGCGCCGCAAGGAGGTCGAGCACCTGATCCTGGCGGACAACGACAAGGACCGCGAGCAGGCCCTCTCCGCCCTCCTTCCGCTGCAGAAGGGCGACTTCGTCGAGCTCTTCCAGTCGATGGACGGGCTCCCGGTCACCGTCCGCCTGCTCGACCCGCCGCTGCACGAGTTCCTCCCCGACATCACCGAGCTCTCGGTGCGCGTCGCCCTCGCGGAGGCCCGCAAGGACCCGAACGAGAACGACCTGCGCCTGCTCCAGGCCGTGCACCGGCTGCACGAGCAGAACCCGATGCTGGGTCTGCGCGGCGTCCGCCTCGGCCTGGTCATCCCCGGCCTGTTCGGGATGCAGGTCCGGGCGATCGCGGAGGCTGCGGCCGAGCGCAAGCTGGCCGGCGGCGACCCGCGTCCCGAGGTGATGATCCCGCTGGTCGGCACCGTCCAGGAGCTGGAGCTGGTCCGCGACGAGTGCGAGCGGGTGCTGGCCGAGGTCGCGTCCTCCACCGGTGTCAAGCTGGACATCAAGCTCGGCACCATGATCGAGCTGCCCCGCGCCGCAGTGACGGCCGGTCAGATCGCCGAGGCCGCCGAGTTCTTCTCCTTCGGTACCAACGACCTGACCCAGACCGTCTGGGGCTTCTCCCGGGACGACGTGGAGGCGAGCTTCTTCACCGCGTACCTGGAGAAGGGCATCTTCGGGGTCTCGCCGTTCGAGACCATCGACCGCGACGGTGTCGGTTCGCTGGTCAAGCTGGCCGTCGAGGCGGGTCGGGCCACCCGGCCCGACCTCAAGCTCGGCGTCTGCGGCGAGCACGGCGGCGACCCGGAGTCGGTGCACTTCTTCCACGAGGTGGGGCTGGACTACGTATCCTGCTCCCCCTTCCGGATCCCGGTGGCGCGCCTGGAGGCGGGCCGTGCCGCCCTTGAGACGGCGGGCAGCGACTCGCGCTGACGGGGTGACCCCGAAGCGCGGCTGACCGCAGCCCCCTCCGCGGGAGGGGCGTGCGGCGGAGCTCGGCGCAGGAGAGCCGCCGTACGTGGCAGCCGGGGCGGGAACGGACAATGGCGTCCGCTCCCGCCCCGGCGGCGTTTCCCCCGGCACGTCCGGCACGTCCGGCACGTCCGGCACGTCCGGCACGTCCGGCGCGTCCGGCAGGTCGGGCAGGCCCGGCGCGTCCGCGCGCGGCGGCGGAGCTCGGCCGTACGGGTGAGCGGGGTACCCGGTGTGCCGGTGCCGGAGGCGTACCGGGCAAGCTGGAGCGCATGACCAGCCGAAACCGTCTGATCGCCGTTGCCGCAGTCATCTGTTGCGCGATCATCGCCGCAGCCGTCTATGCCCTGCTCGGCACCGGTAGGACGGCGTCCACCAAGACCTCCTCCTCCCCGACGGCCGCGACCGGCGCCTCCCGCGGCCCGAAGCCGTCCGCCCCGGCGAAGTCGTCCTCCGCCGGCAGCACCTGGGTACCCACCAACCAGGCCATCGCCGACGTCTGCCGCAGCAAGCTGCCCAGCCAGGCCCGGGACACCCTCGGGCTGATCGCCAAGGGCGGCCCGTACCCCTACCGCAACGACGGCGTGGTCTTCGAGAACCGTGAGAGCCGGCTGCCCAGGCACCCCAACGGCTACTACCACGAGTTCACCGTGGTCACCCCCGGCTCGGGGGACCGGGGCACCCGACGGGTCGTCACCGGAACCGACGGCGAGCAGTACTGGACCGCGGACCACTACAGCACCTTCCAGGAGATCGACTCCCGCTGCTGAGGCAACCTGAGGTAACCCGGGGCAACCCGGGGTCAGCCGAGGTCGATCGAGGCCACCGAGGCCACCGAGGCTCGCCGGGCTTGTCGGGCTCGCTGGGGCCTGTCGGGACCTGTCGGCACCTGTCGGGGCCCGGACGGCGCTGGCAGGATGTCCGCGATGACAGAATCCACGCCGCCTCCCAGCGCCCCGACTCCCGAAACGTCCGCCCTCGACTCGCTGAACGGCCTCTCCGTCGGCGACGCCTTCGGTGCCCAGTTCTTCGTCCCCGAGAACCGCGAGCACCTGATCAGCCGTCAAGCCCCGCCCGGCGTCTGGCCGTGGACGGATGACACCGAGATGGCCTGCTCGGTCCACGCGGCCTGGGCCGAGCGCCAGACGATCGACACCTTCGACCTGACCCACGCCTTCGCCCGCCGTCATGACTTCGACCGCGGCTACGGTCCGGCCGCCAACCGCATGCTGCGACTGATCAGGGAGGGCGGGGACGCGAAGCGGCTGGCCGCCGACCTCTTCGACGGCCAGGGCTCGTACGGCAACGGTGCCGCGATGCGGGTGGCCCCGCTCGGCGCGGCCCACGCGCACGACCCGGCGGCCGTGGTGGGTCCCGCCGCCGACACCGCCGCGATCACGCACACCCACCCCGACGCCGTGGACGGTGCGATCGCCGTCGCGGTGGCGGCCGCGTACGCCGTCCGGGCCCGCACCGAGCCGACCACTCCGCCGGAGTTCCTCGCCGCGGTACGGGACCTCACCCCGCGCGGGGCGGTCCGGGACGGCGTCGAGCGGGCGATCGGGCTGCTGGGTGAGCCGAACGCTCACCGGCCCGCGTACGAGCTGGGCAATGGCAGCCGGGTGAGCGCGGTCGACACCGTTCCCTTCACGCTCTGGGCGGCCGCCCGTCATCCGGACGACTACCGGGCCGCGCTCTGGGAGACCGTCCGGGCGGGCGGCGACGTGGACACCACTGCCGCGATCGTCGGCGGGATCGTCGCCGCCCGTACCGGGACCGCCGGGATTCCGCCCGCCTGGCTGGCCGCGCGCGAGCCACTGCCCGACTGGGCCACACCGGAACGGCTCGCGGTGGCCGACTTCAGGAGGTACCGGCCCGAGCTGCAGCCGATCCGGCTGCCGCGCCCGGTCGCCGTCCCCGACCTGGTCTGGCCCGAGCAGAAGTGGGCGCTGCTGCGCCGAGGTCTGCGGCCGAACCGGACCAACCACCGCTGGGTCACCGGCATCGTCGAGGGTGTCATGTACCTGCACGAGGCTGGGACGGGGTACGGAAACTTCGAGGTCGTGGTCGAGCCGGTCCCCAGGACGGGCGGGTGGCGGCCGGTGTCGGCAGTGGCCGAGGCCCGGCCCGACCGCTTCGGCCACCCCGAACCCGCCGTCCTGCTCGCCGAGGTCCTGGGGATGTTCTGAGGTGTTCTGAGGGAGCGCCCACGCGGGAGGTCGGGGCCCCCCCCCAAACCCGGGGGGGCCGCCCCCCGGGGGGCCGGGCCGGGCCCGGGGGGGCCCGGGGCGGCCACCAACCCGACGGGGACGCCCCCAACCCAGAGGCTGAA
>NZ_JBHJVK010000008.1:43148-137978 GCF_042264695.1 Kitasatospora sp. NPDC056138
GGTCCGACCCGGCCGCAAAGCCGGGTCGGACCTCCCGCGTGGAGCCGGGCGCGGCCCGGGTCGGCACGGGCAGGCCAACCTCGGCTCAGGCTCGGCCCAGACCCGGCTCAGGCCCGGCTCAGACCTGGATCAGCGGGAAGCCCTGTCTAAGGCACTCCTGGTTGATCGCCGGGTCGGGAGCACTCGGCGAAGTGGCGGCGGCGATCCGGAGCTCGATGATGTCCCGGACGGCCGGCCACTCCTCGTCGAGGATCGAGTAGAACGCGGTGCTGCGGACGACCCCGTCGAGGCCGCGCGAGTGGGCGCGGCGGACGCCCTCGCTGGTGGCGCCGAGCCGCTCGATCGCCGCGCGGGAGCGCATGTTGCGGGCGTCGGCGCGCAGCGAGATCCGCTGGACCTGCCAGGTCTCGAAGGCGTACCGGAGCATCAGCAGCTTGGCCTCGGTGTTGATGCCGGTGCCCTGGGCCCGCGGGGAGAGCCAGGTGTTGCCGATTTCCGCAGCATCCGGGACCGCGTGCAGCGGGTCGCCGTGCGGCACGCCGGGCACGGGCGGCCAGACCAGCGGGCCCTGCCAGTAGTCCAGTTCCAGGAAGCGGGTCGAGCCCACCACGCGGTTGTCCGCGACGTTCACGGTGGCGAACGGCAGCGACTTGCCCGCGGCCTGATCGGCGAGGGCACGGCCGACGTACTCCCGGGCGGCTTCGAGGCCGTGCGGAACGGGAGTGAAGGCGTAGGTTGTACGGTCCTCGGTTCCGGCCACGGCCAGTGCTTCGGCGTGGTGCTCGGCGAGGGGCTCCAGCCGCACGGTACGGCCGACGAGGGTTACGGGTACGGGCACGGATCCTTCGGTCCTTCGGCGGTCGGAGGGACCTCCGTACCCGGTTCGCGGCACGAAGGTGGGATCTCTCAGCACGTCGGCGTACGGGCACGGGTCGACAACCGCGTCCGGCGGGATGAGAGAAGGGACAGTGTGCGTCCGAAAGATGGCCGAGAGAGGAATGAGAGCGCGAAGGGAAGCGGGCGGCCAAGTGAAGGCAAGGTGTCTCAGGAGTGGCTGCCAGCGTACCTGGCCGGGCCGGGAACACGACGTGACAGACGGCGTGACGGCGGCGCGGCGATGCGAGGCAGCGAGAGGACCATACCCGTCAGAAGGCGGTGCGTCACTTCGCGGCGCGCGAACGGCGGCACGCGGCCGTCCGGGGTACCGGGCCGGGGCTCGCCGCAGCCACCTGAATCGGGTGTCCGGAGGGTGTCGGACCGGCCCCGACAGGGCCTGTGAAGCGGCTCCCACCTGCGAATTCACGGTGTGGTGCGATGATGATCGTCCGGGCGGGCGCGGCAGCCGCCCGCCAGGGCGGCGCGAGGGCGAAGCTGACACATCCTCGGCGATCCGGGAATGTCACAGGGCTGCTGCACGCTGGACTGGTCAAGAACCGGTCGGCCGGAACGGAACGCAGGATTCGGTACCCCGTGATGGCGGGGCGGGTCAGGCCGGTCGGTCCGACGACGACGAGCGACGAGACGGAACGGGGTTGGGTGCGCGGTGCGTGATCCCAAGGAGCTGTACCAGCTGGAGCGGCAGGGCGTGGACGCGCTGGCCGAGGCCCGTGCCGCCGCCGGTCCGGACGCCGCCGGTCTGGTGCTGCTGCACCACTTCGAGGGCTTCATGGACGCCGGCGAGGCCGGCGGCCAGGTGGTGGCCCACCTGCTGGAGCACGGCTCGCCGCAGATCGTGGCCCGCTTCGACCACGACCGGCTGGTCGACTACCGGGCCCGCCGCCCGGTGATGACCTTCGACCGCGACCGCTGGACGGCCTACGAGCCGCCGGAGATCCTGCTGCAGCTGGTCCGGGATTCGGTCGGTACGCCGTTCCTGCTGCTCAGCGGCCCGGAGCCGGACACCGAGTGGGAGCTGTTCACGGCCGCCGTGCGCGAGCTGGTCGAGCGCTTCGAGGTCCGGCTGACCGTCGACTTCCACGGCATCCCGATGGGGGTCCCGCACACCCGGCCGGTCGGGCTCACCCCGCACGGCAACCGGGTCGACCTCGCCGCCGGCTACCCCAGGTGGTTCGACCAGGCGCAGGTGCCGGGCAGTGCGCAGGCGCTGCTCGAGTACCGGCTGGCGCAGGCCGGGCACGATGTGGTGGGCTTCGCCGCCCACGTGCCGCACTACGTGGCCCGGTCCGCGTACCCGGCGGCCGCCGTGGTGATCCTGGAGGCGGTCCAGTCGGTCAGCGGCCTGGTGCTGCCCGGTACCGGGCTGCGTGACCGGGTCGGCGAGGTGTACGCGGACATCGAGGAGCAGCTGGCCCAGGGCGATGGCGAGCTGCGCTCCGCGATCCGCGGCATGGAGGGCCAGTACGACGCGGTGGCGGGCGTGGAGAGCCGCGAGAGCCTGCTGGCCCAGTCCGCCGAACTGCCCTCGGCGGACGAGCTGGGGCGGCGCTTCGAGGAGTTCCTCGCGGAGCAGGAGCGCGGCGCCGAGTAGTGCCGCTCCGACGTCCCGTGCCTGCGCGGGTGCGGGGGAGCGGGTGCACAGGGCGTAGCCGTCGTCACACCGGGTGCGGGAGCCATCGGGTACGGCCGTTCGTTGCCAGGGCGGAGGCGCCCGGACGGGCGGTCGGCTGTGGTGGGGGCCAACCCCGGGGGAGCGTGTGTGGACATCAGGCGTGCGGGAGTGCTGCTGGGCCTGGCCGGTCTGGTGCTGACCGCCGGGTGCAGCGCGGGCGGCTCCGCGTCCGGGCATTCGGCCGAGGCTTCCGCGCGTGCCTCGGCGACGGCCGCGACCGCGCTCCCGGCGGGCCCGTACGTGGCGCTTGGCGACTCGTACACCGCCGGGCTGCGGATCGCGCCGCAGGTCGGCACCCCGGCCGGGTGCTCCCGCTCCGGGGCCAACTACCCGTCGCTGGTGGCGAAGGCGCTCGGCCTGGGCGGGGCGGCCTTCACCGACGTCAGCTGCAGCGGGGCGACCACCCGTGACCTGGCGGAGGCGCAGCGGACCTCCGACGGCACCAACGAGCCCCAACTGGACGCGCTCTCCCCGGCCACCCGGCTGGTCACGCTCGGGATCGGCGGGAACGACGCCGGGTTCATGGACGTGCTCGGCCGGTGCGCCGAGGAGGGCCTCAAGCAGAGCCTGCTCGCCGGGCTCACCGGCACGCACACCGTCGGTTCACCCTGCCGCAACCACTTCACCGGTGCCGACGGGCAGGACCAGGTGCAGCAGCGGATCGACGCGGCGGGGCAACGGCTCGGCGAGCTGCTGCAGCAGGTCAGGAGCCGCTCCCCGCAGGCCAGGGTCTACGTGGTGGGGTACCCGGAGCTGCTGCCGTCCGATGCCGCGAGCTGTACCTCGACGCTGGGCCGGGGTGTGGTGGCCGGGGACGTGGCCTTCCTGGCCGAGAAGGAGCAGCAGCTCAACACGATGCTCCGGCAGCGCGCGGAGTCGGCCGGTGCCGGGTACGTGGACACCTACGCGCCGTCGGCCGGGCACGACATGTGCGCGGGGGAGGGGGTCCGCTGGATCGAGCCGCCGTTCCCGGCGGCCGGGCTGGCGGCGGTGCACCCCAATGCGGCCGGACAGCAGGGCATGGCGGCTGCGGTGCTCCACGCCCTGCGATCCTGAGCGCGCCCCTCTGCGCTCTCTGGGGCCCTTTGCGCCTGAGCTCCCCGAGCATCCCGCGCGACGAAACCCTTACCCGCGCGGGTGCCGGAAACCGTAGAACTGCCGAACAGGAAATCGCCCTCCTTCCTGGCAACTTCTCACCCACCGTCGCGCGAAGTTCCGCTGCGCCCCGGGAACGCAGGTCCGGTCGGGGGCTGAGCACTGCCGATCCGGGCCGGATGGACCGGGATCCGGACGGTGTCGTCGTCCAGGCATGCGCCGGTCAGCAGGTCGAAGCGCTGCTTGAGCAGGGGGGAGGCGACGTAGACCCGGCCGTCCGGGGTGGAGCCGAGCAGGCCGCGGGAGAGGACGTACGCACCGGTGAACGGGTCGCGGTTGGCGACGGCGTGGACACGTCCGCGGTGGTCGCGGAAGACGGCGGCCTGGCGTCCGTCCGGGAGCAGGACGGCGACGCCGCGGCCGGGGACGAGGGCCGCCCAGTCGCAGACCGGGGTCCAGCCGGTGCCGGTGCGAAGTTCCACACGGTCGGTGCCGGTGCCGGTGCCGGTGCCGGTGCCGGTGCCAGTACCAGAAGCAGAAGCAGAAGCGGTGGAAGTGGCAGCGGTGGTCATCGGGCCTCCGAGAGCCGGGGGGCGGTGTCGAGGGGGCGGAGCAGCTCCTCGACCGTGGCGAGGACGGCGAGGTCGGGTTTGACCTGGTCGCGTTCGGGGGTGAACCGGATGCTGGGGTCCGGCACGCCGGGGGCGTTGACGAAGGAGACGAAGCGGCGCAGCCGCTCCGGGGTGGCCAGGGTTGCGGCCCACTCGTCCTGGTAGCCGGCGATGTGCGCGGCCAGCTGCCGTTCCAGTTCGGCGGCGAGGCCGAGCGAGTCGTGCACCACCACGTCGCGGAGGTGGTCGAGCCCGCCGTCGAGCCGTTCCAGCCAGGTGGAGGTGCGCTCCAGGCGGTCGGCGGTGCGGATGTAGAACATCAGGAAGCGGTCGATCAGGCGGATCAGCTCCTGGTCGGTGAGGTCCTGGGCGAGCAGGTCGGCGTGCCGGGGGGTGGCGCCGCCGTTGCCGCCGACGTAGAGGTTCCAGCCGCTGGAGGTGGCGATCACGCCGAAGTCCTTGCCCCGGGCCTCGGCGCATTCGCGGGCGCAGCCGGAGACGGCCGACTTGAGCTTGTGCGGCGAGCGGAGCCCCCGGTAGCGCAGCTCCAGCCGGATCGCCATGGCGACCGAGTCCTGCACGCCGTACCGGCACCAGGTCGATCCGACGCAGGACTTCACCGTGCGCAGCGACTTCCCGTACGCGTGGCCGGACTCGAAGCCCGCCGAGACCAGCCGGGACCAGATCTGCGGCAGCTGGTCCACCCGGGCGCCGAAGAGGTCGATCCGCTGGCCGCCGGTGATCTTGGTGTAGAGGCCGAAGTCACGCGCCACCTCGCCGATCACGATCAGCTTCTCGGGGGTGATCTCGCCGCCGGGGATGCGCGGAACGACCGAGTAGGAGCCGTTGCGCTGGAGGTTGGCGAGGAAGTGGTCGTTGGTGTCCTGGAGCGCGGCCTGTTCGCCGTCCAGGATGTGGCCGCTGACGGCGGGGAGGTCCGGGGCGAGGGAGGCGATGATCGAAGCGACGGTGGGTTTGCAGATCTCGCAGCCCTCGCCCTGCAGGCGCCCGTGCTCGGCGAGCAGTCGGCGGTGGGTGGTGACGCCCCGGACCCGGACGATCTCGTACAGCTCGGCGCGGGTGTGCGCGAAGCAGGGGCACAGGCCCCGGTCGACCTCGACGCCGCCGGCCGCCAGCTCCTCCGTGACGATCGACCCGATCAGCTTGAGGCAGGAGCCGCAGCCGGTGCCCGCCTTGGTGCACCGCTTGACCTCGGGGACGGTGCCGCAGCCCTGGTCGGTGACGGCGCCCCTGATCACGCCCTTGGTGACGTTGTGGCAGTTGCAGACCACCGCGTCGTCGGGAAGCGCCGAACCGCCGAGAGCGGCGGGCGCGGCCAGCGCGGTGGGCAGCACCAGTGACTCGGCGGGGACGGGCAGCGGGGTGCCGGTGCCGGTCAGCGGGCGCAGCGTGGCGTACTGGTCGGCCTCGCCGACCAGGATGCCGCCGAGCAGTGCGCCCTCGGGGCTGACCACCAGCTTCTTGTAGACCCCGGCGCGCGAGTCGGAGTACACCACGTCGAGTGCGCCCGGCGTGCTGCCGAAGGCGTCGCCGAAGCTGGCCACGTCCACGCCGAGCAGCTTCAGCTTGGTGGACAGGTCGGCGCCGGTGAACGGCGTCGGGTCCTGGCCGGCCAGCTGCCGGGCCACGGTCGCGGCCATCTCGTAGCCGGGGGCGACCAGGCCGTAGACCCGGCCGTCCACCGCCAGTGCGCACTCGCCGATCGCGAAGACGTGCTCGTCGGAGCTGCGGCAGTTCTCGTCCACCGCGATGCCGCCGCGCTCGCCGACGGTCAGTCCGCAGTCCCGGGCCAGTTGGTCGCGCGGGCGGACCCCGGCGGAGAAGACCACCAGGTCGGTGTCGAGCGCGCTGCCGTCGGTGAAGCCCATCCCGGTGGCCCGGCCCTCGGCGGACACCAGGACGGTCCGGGTGCCCACGCCGGTGTGGACGGTGACGCCCATCTCCTCGATGGTGCGCCGCAGCGCCGTGCCGCCGCCCTCGTCCACCTGGACGGGCATCAGCCGGGGCGCGAACTCCACCACGTGCGTGTCGAGCCCGAGCCCCTTGAGCGCTCCGGCCGCCTCCAGCCCGAGCAGGCCGCCGCCGACCACGGCCCCGGTCCTCGCCCCGGCCGCGTACGACTCGATCGCGCGCAGGTCCTCGATGGTGCGGTAGACGAAGCAGCCCTCGGCGTCCCGGCCGTCCACCGGTGGGACGAACGGGTACGAGCCGGTGGCCAGGACCAGGGTGTCGTACCCGAAGGAGCGGCCGTCGGCGGTGGTGACGGTGCGGGCGGCCCGGTCGATCGAGGCCGCGGGGGAGGAGAGGTGCAGCTCGAAGCCGTGCCGGTCGAGGAAGCCGGCCTCGCCGAGCAGCAGGTCCTCGGGCGTCCGCCCGGAGAAGTACGAGGTCAGCGCCACGCGGTCGTAGGCGGGCCGGGGCTCCTCGGCGAGGACGACGACCCGGTAGCGGTCGGCGGCGCCCGAGTCGGCCAGGGCTTCCAGGAAGCGGTGGCCGACCATGCCGTAGCCGACCAGCAGGACGGTGGGCCTGGTGGTGGTCATCGGGAAGTCCCTCCGGTGGTGGTGCCGATGTCGGTCAGTAGGTGAAGCGGGTGCAGGACGAGGTCCTGGTCGTCCGCCCAGGTGTGGGCCAGCGTGCCGAGGGTGTCGAGGTCGCCCAGCAGCACGCCGCCGACCAGGCGCTCGCCGCCGTCCTCGGTCCGGCGGACGATCACCTTGCGGTAGGTCCGGCGGCCGGCGTCCGCCAGCCGGACCACCCGGTCCTCGGGGCCGGTGGGCTCGGTCCTGCCGAAGGCGGCGATGTCCAGCGGGGTGGCGCTGTTGAGGGTGAGCCGGGTGAGCAGGCGGCTGCCCCGGTACTCGGCCGGCTGTCCGCTCAGGACCAGGGCCAGTACGTCCGCCTGCTCCAGCGCGGGCCCCGCCAGGCCGTACACCACACCGCGGTGCTCGGCGCAGTCGCCGACGGCGTGGATGTGCGGGTCGTCGGTGCGCAGTCGGTCGTCCACGAGGACGCCCTGGCCGACGGCCAGCCGGGCGGCTCCGGCGAGGCCGGTACGCGGGCGGACCCCGACGGCGAGCACCAGCAGATCGGCCTCCAGCCGGAAGCCGTCGGCGAGTTCGACACCGGTGACCCGGCGCCCGTCGGTGAGTACCGAGCGGACCCGGCACTCGGTGTGCACCTCGACGCCCTGCCCGGTCAGGTGCGTGCGCAGCAACTCGGCGGCCGATGCGTCGAGATGACGTTCCATCAGGTGCTCGCCCTGATGGGCGAGCAGAGCCGGGATCCCGCGTGCCGCGAGTGCCCGCGCGGCGCTCACGCCGAGCAGTCCGCCGCCGACCACGACCGCGTGCCTGCTGCGGGGCAGCCGGGCGTCGATGTCGGCGCAGTCCGCCATGGTGCGGAACGCGAAGACCCCGCCGGGGAGTTCATGCCGTCCGAGTCCGGTGCGGGACTCGTCGAAGAGCCCGCGCAGCGGCGGTAGCACCGGGTTGCTCCCGGTCGCCAGCACCAGCGTGCCGTACCCGACGGCCGACCCGTCGTCGCACAGCACCCGGCGCTGCTCCCGGTCCACCCGCACCACCCGTGCCCGGCGCCGGACGACCTGCGGCGGCAGCGGGGCCAGGGCGGCGACTTCCGGCGGGTACCGGCCGGACAGCACCTCGGCGAGCAGTACCCGGTTGTACGGCCGGTGTTCCTCCTCGGCGAGCAGGAGCACCTCGCGCTCGCCGTGCAGTGCCAGCTGCCGGGCGAGGCGGTGGCCCGCCGTCCCGCCGCCGACGATCACGACGCGGGCGGTGCCGGGGGTGTCGGTCGCTGCTGTCATGACCAGCAGCCTGGTCCGCGGGTGTTTCCCGGCCGGTGGCCGCCGGTTTCACCGGCGGAACTTCGTCCTCAACCTCGGCGCACCGCCGCTGTGAGGGGTCGGATCGAGGGGTGGTCGGCTCAAGCGGCGGCTCGGGGGTCGGCTCGAGGGGACGTCGCCAGGGAGGCGCTCAGGCGCGTTCCAGCCGTACCGCGCACACCTTGAACTCCGGCATCCGGGAGACCGGGTCGAGCGCCGGGTTGGTGTGCGCGTTGGCACCGAGCTCGCCCGGCCAGTGGAACGGCATGAAGACGGTGTCCGGGCGGATCCCGCTGCTCACCCGCGCCGGGCTGACCGTCCGGCCGCGTCGGCTCACCACCGCGACCGGCTCCCCCTCCCGTACGCCCAGGCGCTCCGCCAGCTGCGGGTGCAGCTCCACGTACGGGCCCGGCGCGGCCGAGTTGAGCGCCGGAACCCTACGGGTCTGCGCCCCCGACTGGTACTGCGACAGCACGCGTCCGGTGGTCAGCCGCAGCGGGAACTCGGTGTCCGGCTCCTCCGCCGCCGGGCGGTGCTGCACCGGGGTGAACCTGGCCCGGCCGTCCTCGGTGCCGAAGCGCTCCAGGAACAGCCGTGGCGTGCCGGGGTGCCCGGGCGACGGACAGGGCCAGAACACCCCGTCCTCGGCGGCGATCCGCCGGTAGCTGATGCCCGCGTAGTCGGCGGTGCCCCCGGCCGAGGCCCGGCGCAGCTCGGCGAAGACCTCCTCGGGGTCGGTCGGGAAGCCGTCCGGGTGGCCGAGCCGCCGGGCCAGCCGGTGCAGCACCTCCAGGTCGCTGCGGACCCCCTCCGGCGGGTCGACCGCCTTGCGGCGCAGGATGACCCGGCCCTCCAGGTTGGTCAGGGTGCCGGTCTCCTCGGCCCACTGGGTGACCGGCAGCACCACGTCCGCCAGGGCGGCCGTCTCGGAGAGCACCACGTCGCAGACCGCCAGGAAGTCCAGCGCGCGCAGCCGGTCCGCGATGCGTGCCGAACGAGGTGCCGAGACTGCCGGGTTGGACCCCATCACCAGCAGCGCGTGCACCTCCTGCCCGAGCGCGTCCAGCAGCTCGTACGCGCTGCGCCCCGGGCCGGGCAGGGCCGCCGGGTCCACGCCCCAGACGGCCGCGACATGGGCGCGCGCCACCGGGTCGTCCAGCTTCCGGTAGCCGGGCAGCTGGTCGGCCTTCTGGCCGTGCTCGCGGCCGCCCTGGCCGTTGCCCTGGCCGGTCAGGCAGCCGTAACCGGCGTACGGGCGGCCGGCGTTGCCGGTGGCGAGGCAGAGGTTGATCCAGGCGCTGACCGTGTCGGTGCCCTTGGCGTGCTGTTCGGGGCCGCGCGCGGTGAGCACCATCGCCGAGGTGGCGTCGCAGAAGACCGCCGCGGCCCGGCGGAGCTGCGGAAGCGGTACCCCCGTGACCGCCTCGACGTGTTCGGGCCAGTGCGCCATCGCCGCCGCCCGGGTCTCCTCCCAGCCGGTGGTGCGCTCGGCGATGAACCGCTCGTCCGTGCGGCCTTCGGCGACCGCCAGGTGCAACAGGCCCAGCGCCAGGGCGAGATCCGTGCCGGGGCGCGGTGCCAGGTGCAGGTCGGCCGATTCGGCGGTCCGGGTCCGGCGTGGGTCGACCACGATCAACCGGCCGCCGTTCTCGCGTAGTTCGCGCAGATAGCGGACGAAGGGCGGCATGGTCTCCGCCGGATTCCCGCCGACCAGGACCACGCAGCCGGCCCGGGGGATGTCCGCCAGTGGGAACGGCAGCCCCCGGTCGACGCCGAAGGCGCGGGTGCCGGCCGCGGCGGCCGAGGACATGCAGAACCGGCCGTTGTAGTCGATCGTCGAGGTCCCGAGCACGACGCGGGCGAACTTCCCGAGCAGGTAGGCCTTCTCGTTGGTCAGCCCGCCACCGCCGAACACCCCGACCGCGTCCCGGCCGTGCGTCCGTGCCGTGGTGGTGAGCGCGTCGCCGATCCGCTCCAGCGCCTGTGCCCAACTCGCCTGCCGCAGCTCCCCGTCGGCAGAGCGCACCAGCGGTGACGTCAGCCGGACCCCGGGGCGCAGCACGGCGGCCGCGGTGGCCCCCTTGCCGCACAGCGCCCCCAGGTTGACCGGGAACCCCGCCCGTTCCACCACCTCGACCGGCTCGGCGCCCGCCACCCTGCGCAGCCCCATCCCGCACTGCAGCGCGCAGTACGGACAGTGGGTCTCAACGGCACTCTCGCTCATACCGCCCAAGCTGCCCCGGGGCTGTTTCCCCGGCGCGGCCCGTGCGTTACGGCCCCCGCACGCCGGGCTCACGCCGCACCGGAGCGGTCTGTGAGACCTCGGCCACCGGCCTGCCGTCCACCCGGGCCCGGACCGGGTGCCGGGCACCCCGGTTGTGACGGCGCCGCGCCGGAGTCCGTACCCGGGAGGCCGGCGGTCACGGTCCGCGTCCGTGGGCCGTGAGGCCGGGGAAACCGCCTGTGACCGCGGGGCAACCACCGGGAAACAGGAGTCCCGCAGGCTGGCGCCATGAGTGAGGATGTGGATTCGCCGCGACCCGTACTGGTGCTGGTGGCGCACGGGTCGCGGGACCCGGCGGCGCTCGCCGAGCTGCGGCGGCTGGCCCGACTGGTGCGCGCGGCCCGGCCGGGGCTGGACGTCCGACTCGGCTGCCTGGGGTCGAGCGAACCGCTCCTCGCGCAGGTGCTGGAGCAGCTGAGCGGTCCGGCCGTGCTGGTGCCGCTGCTGCTCGGCCGGGGGTACCACGTCAAGGTGGACGTTCCCGCAGCGCTGGCCGCCGCGCCGCAGGTGGACGGGGTGGTGACCGGCGCACTCGGGCCGGATCCGGTGCTGGCGGAGGTCCTGCACGACCGGCTGGCGGAGGCCGGCTGGCGGGCCGGGGGCGGGGCCGCGGTGGTGCTGGCCACGGCGGGGTCGCGCGACCCCGACGCGGCGGCGGACGCGGAGCGCCAGGCCCGGCTGCTGGCGGCCAGGCTCGGGGTGCCGGTGCGGCCGGCGGGTCTGACCTGCGGGTCCGGCGTGGCCGGTGCGGTGGCGGCGCTGACCGCCGAGGGGCACCAACGGGTCGCCGTGGCGAGCTACTTCACCGCGCCCGGTGACTTCGCCCGGCTGGCCTGTGCCACGCCGGGGGCGTGGCTCGCCGCGGAACCGCTCGGTGCACACCCGGCGCTGGCCCGGCTGATCCTGGCGCGCTACGCGTCCGCCCTCGCGCACCCGGTGCCGCTCGCCGCGTAGGGCCGCCCGCCGGGTCGGCGCCCCTCCGGACCGTCCTGCGGCTGCCGTCCCCACCCCGGCGGCTCCGGGAAGCACCGCCGACGCGGCCCCGGTGCCCTCGCCCACGGTGGGGCCGGACGGTACGGATGCTCCGGCCTGAGCCGCCGCGACGGCCACCGCCACCGCCGCCGCCGGTGCGAGCGGCAGCGCAGGCGGTGGCGCCGGGCGACGCGCGGCGGGGCAGAGGAATGTCGGTCCGGCGGCGTACGGTGACACGCATATGGACGACACCGCGCACCGCTCCGCTCCGAACGATCCGTCTCAGCCCGGCGCGTCCCGCCCGGACGCGCCGCAACCCGTCGCGCCGCCTCGCGCCGCCTCGCGCCCCGTCCCGCCCCGCCACGGTGCGTGGGGGTACGACCCGTCCGCCGGAGCCCGCTGGGTGCCCGAGCCCGACAAGCGGCCCGGCCGCACGGCCTTCCAGCGCGACCGCGCCCGCGTCCTGCACTCCGCCGCGCTGCGCCGGCTCGCGGGCACGACCCAGGTGGTCGCCCCGATGCGCAGCGACTTCCCGCGCACCCGGCTGACCCACTCGCTCGAATGCGCCCAGGTCGGCCGGGAACTCGGGGCCTCGCTCGGCTGCGACCCGGACCTGGTGGAGACCGGCTGCCTGGCGCACGACCTGGGCCACCCGCCGTTCGGCCACACCGGCGAGGAGGCGCTCGACCAGGCGGCGGCCGCCTGCGGCGGCTTCGAGGGGAACGCGCAGTCGCTGCGCATCCTCACCCGCCTGGAGCCCAAGCGCTTCGCACCGGCGGGCGAGCCGCCCGCCCGGCTCGCCCCCTGGCCGGGCCGCAGCGTCGGCCTCAACCTCTCCCGCGCCGCGCTCGACGCCGCCACCAAGTACCCGTGGGCCCGCGGCGGCCACCCCACCGACCCGGCCTCGACCAAGTACGGGGTCTACGCCGACGACCTGCCGGTCTTCCGCTGGCTGCGCAGCGGCGCTCCCGCCGACCGCAAGTGCTTCGAGGCCACCGTGATGGACTGGTCCGACGACGTCGCGTACTCCACCCATGACGTCGAGGACGGCCTCCAGGCCGGCCACATCGACCCGGCCGCACTGCGCTCCGCCGAGGAGCGCACCGAACTGTTCAAGATCGCCGAGCGGTACGCCGGGGACGCCGGTGCCGAGGAGCTCGGCGAGGCACTCGACCGGCTCCAGGGGCAGGAGTGGTGGCCGCGCGGGTACGACGGCTCGGCCCGCGCCCGCGCCGGGCTGAAGGACCTCACCAGCCAGCTGATCGGCCGGTTCTGCCTGGCCGCCGAGCAGGCCACCCGGGCGCGGTACGGCCCCGGTCCGCTCACCCGGTACGCCGCCGAGCTGGTGGTCCCGCGCGAGGTGCGGCTGGAGTGCGCGGTGCTGAAGGCGGTCGCCGTCCGGTACGTGATGCAGCGGGACGAGCAGGCTCAGCTGCGCTCCCGCCAGCGGATCGTGATCGCGGAGCTGGCCGACCGCCTGATCGCCACCGCCCCGCACGGTCTCGACCCGGTCTTCGCCGCGCTCCACGAGGACGCCGACGACGACCGCGCGGCGCTGCGCGCCGTGATCGACCAGATCGCCACGCTCACCGACGCCTCCGCGCTCGCCCTGCACGCGCGCCTGGTGGAGGGGAGATAAACGAAAGCCGGTTCGAGCCGCCGGGGCCGTAGACTTCCGGGGTGGCAGGCAGGATCAGGGACGAGGACGTGCAGGCGGTGCGCAACGCGCTGCCCATCGACGCGGTCGTCGGCGACTACGTTCAGCTCGCCAACGGTGGCGGTGCGCAGCTCAAGGGCGTCTGCCCGTTCCACGACGAGAAGTCGGCCTCCTTCTACGTCCACCCGGGCAAGGGCGTCTTCCACTGCTTCGGCTGCGGCGAGAGCGGCGACACGATCTCCTTCCTGATGAAGATCGAGCACTTCTCGTTCGCCGAGGCGGTCGAACGGATGGCCGCCCAGGCGGGCATCACCCTGCGCTACGAGGAGGGCGGCTACAGCCCCCGGCACCAGCAGGGCGAGCGGACCCGGCTGGTCGAGGCGCACAAGGTGGCGGCCGCCTGGTTCCAGGAGCAACTGGGCTCGCCGGAGGCCGAGATCGGCCGCCGGTTCCTGGCCGAGCGCGGCTTCGACGAGGCCGCGGCCTCCCACTTCGGGGTCGGCTACGCCCCGGCGGGCTGGGAGCACCTGGTCCGCTACCTGCGCGGCAAGGGCTTCTCGGACAAGGAGATCCTGGTCGGCGGCCTGGCCTCGCAGGGGCAGCGCGGCGGCCTGATCGACCGCTTCCGGGGCCGGCTGGTCTGGCCGATCCGCGACACCGCCGGCGAGGTGGTCGGCTTCGGCGCCCGCCGCCTGCGCGAGGACGACAACGGTCCGAAGTACCTCAACACCCCCGAGACCCCGCTCTACAAGAAGTCCCAGGTGCTCTACGGGATCGACCTGGCCAAGAAGGAGATCGCCAAGAGCGGCCGGGCCGTGGTGGTCGAGGGCTACACGGACGTGATGGCCTGTCACCTCGCCGGTGTCACCACGGCGGTGGCCACCTGCGGTACCGCCTTCGGCGAGGACCACATCAAGATCATCCGTCGGCTGCTGATGGACACCTCCACCTACCGCGGCGAGACCGTCTTCACCTTCGACGGCGACGCGGCCGGGCAGAAGGCCGCCCTGCGTGCCTTCGAGGACGACCAGAAGTTCGCCGCCCGCACCTCCATCGCCATCACCCCCGGTGGCATGGACCCGTGCGAACTGCGCCTCGCCAAGGGCGACGACGCCGTCCGCGAACTCATCGAACACCCCGTCCCGCTCTTCGAGTTCGCCCTCCGCTCGGCCGTGGCCCGGCACCGGGTCGACACCGCCGAGGGCCGTGCCGCCGCACTGGAGGAGACGGCCTCGATCATCGTGAAGATCAAGGACCGCTCGATCCAGCACGAGTACGCGGTCCAGCTCGCGGGCATGCTGGGCATCCTGGACGAGCAGTTCGTCGTCCGGCGGGTCGGCCAGCTGGCCCGCTGGCAGCGTGAGAACCAGCAGCAGCCGCGCGGCCAGGCCCTGCGTCGCCCCGACAGCCGGCAGCCCGTCGAACCGCCGCGCCCGGTCCACCGGCTGAACCCCCGCGATCCCGCCCAGTTCGTCGAGCGCGAGCTGCTCAAACTCGCCCTCCAGCACCCCGAACTGGTCAGCCCTGCCTTCGACAACTACGGCGACGACGAGTTCCCGACCCCGCCGTACACCGCCGTCCGCCGCGCCGTCCGCCAGGCCGGCGGCGCAACCTACGGGGCGGGCCTCCAGGACTTCACCGCCGTCGTGCGCGACGCCAGTCCGGACGACCAAGTCCGCGGCCTGGTCACCGAGTTGACCGTCGAGCCGCTGCGCACCCGGCGGGCGCCGGACGCCATCTACGCGGGCGAGTTCCTGGTCAAGCTGCGGCTGCAGGCCGTGGACCGGCGGGTCAGCGAGGTCCGCGCCCACCTGCGGCGCCTCGGCGACCGCGCCACCACCGAGGAGCTCGGGCCGGTCCAGGGCGAGCTGTGGGCCCTCCAGCAGTACGCCCAGCAGCTCCGCAACAAGGGTGCGGCGGGGCTGTAGCGCCTGCCGGGGGAGCGGGTCTGCGGCGGTCCCACCGTGCACCCGCTCCGGCCGTCCGCCCCGCCCCGTGCGGGGCGCCCCGGGGCCCCGAGGGTTGCGCTGCGCTCACAGGTGGCTCGACACGGGGGCAGAAAGTCGCCGCCCGCCTCTCGGCCGCCGAGTGTGGCGTACCCCACACTGGTGGGTATCCCAGTCCGTGTGGCGCGGTTCTCCGCATGAGCCGCGCGCGGCCCTTGAAGGGATGCCCGTGGAGCTTGCCACTGTGCGTCAGGCCGTCATGTTCGAGGACGGCATCCGTCACGGCCGGGACGCCGCCCCGCCGACCGAGGAAGCCCGGGTGCCCGTGCAGGGCTCGCCGGACGCCCGCCCCGACACCGCCGGCCCCGAGGCCCTCGCCGGGCTGCCGGACACCCCCCGCCTGCCCGCTCCGCCGGACCTCCCGGACGCGCCCGACGTACCGGACCCGCCGGATCTCCCGGACGCACCCGACCTGCCGTCCGGGACCGAGGACCTCGCCCCGGCCCCGGACGAGGACACCGGCCCGGCCGCCGACCTGCTCCGCCAGTACCTGCGCGAGATCGGCCGGATCCGGCTGCTCACCGCCGCCGAGGAGGTGGAGCTGGCCCGCCAGGTCGAGGCCGGTCTCTTCGCGGAGGAGGCGCTGGACCGCCGCGCCGCCACGGCCGCCCCGGCCGGCCCGCCGAGACCGGCGCCCGGCGTCGCGAGGGCCGCGGACACCCTCACCGACGAGCTCGACCACCTGGTGCTGCTGGGCCGGCTCGCCAAGCGGCGCCTGATCGAGGCCAACCTCCGGCTGGTGGTCTCGGTCGCCAAGCGGTACGTCGGCCGCGGCCTGACCCTGCTCGACCTGATCCAGGAGGGCAACCTCGGCCTGATCCGGGCCGTCGAGAAGTTCGACTACGCACGCGGCTACAAGTTCTCGACGTACGCGACCTGGTGGATCCGGCAGTCGATGAGCCGGGCGCTCGCCGACCAGGCGCGGACGATCCGGGTGCCGGTGCACGTGGTGGAGCTGATCAACCGGGTGCTGCGGGTGCAGCGGGCGCTGCTGCAGGAGCGCGGGGCGGAACCCAGCACGGCCGAGGTGGGCTCGGTGCTGGAGCTCCCCGAGGCCAGGGTGCGCGAGGTGCTGCGGCTGGCCCAGGAACCGGTCTCGCTGTACACCCCGGTGGGGGAGGAGGACGATGTCGCGCTCGGCGACCTGATCGAGGACGCGGACGCCGTCTCGCCGGTGGAGAACGCCTCCTTCCTGCTGCTGCGCGAGCACCTGGAGGCGGTTCTGGCCACCCTGGGCGAGCGTGAGCGCCAGGTGGTCCAGCTCCGTTACGGGCTGGACGACGGGCGGCCGCGCACCCTGGAGGAGATCGGCAACCTCTTCGGCGTCACCCGTGAGCGGATCCGCCAGATCGAGTCCAAGACCCTCTCCAAGCTGCGCGGCCACGCCTTCGCCGACCAGCTGCGCGGCTACCTCGACTGAGTGCCGCCGGCCTCGGCCGGCACGTCGTCGGCTCAGTGGTGGAAACCCGTCCGCTGCGGCATCCCGAGGTCGGCCAACGGGCCTGGCTGGAGCTTGAGTTCGGGCAGCAGCCGGGTCAGGTCGGAGAGCAGCAGGTCGGCCAGGTCGTGCGAGAAGCCGTTGCGGCAGACCACCCGCAGGACGGACAGGTCGGTCCGGTCCTCCGGGAAGGTGTACGCGGGGACCTGCCAGCCGCGTTCGCGCAGTCGCCGTGAGACGTCGAAGACGTCGAACGGGACGTCCTCGGTGGTGGTGAAGGCGAAGACCGGCAACTGGTCCCCCCGGGTGAGCAGTCGGAAGCAGCCCAACCGCTCGATCCCGGCGGACAGGTGCTCGGCGACGTCCCGGCAGGCCTGCTGGACGGACCGGAAGCCCTGACGGCCGAGCCGCAGGAAGGTGTAGTACTGGGCGATCACCTCGGCGCCGGGCCGGGAGAAGTTGAGCGCGAAGGTCGGCATGTCGCCGCCCAGGTAGTTGACCCTGAAGACGAGTTCCTCGGGCAGCGCCTCGTGGTCGCGCCAGAGCGCCCAGCCGACCCCGGGGTACACCAGGCCGTACTTGTGGCCGGAGGTGTTGATCGAGGCGACCCTGGGAAGCCGGAAGTCCCAGAGCAGTTCGGGGTCGAGGAAGGGCGCCACCATGCCGCCGGAGGCGCCGTCCACGTGCACCGGCACGTCGAGCCCGGTGCGCTGCTGCAACTCGTCCAGGGCGGCGCAGATCTCGGCGATCGGTTCGTAGGAACCGTCGAAGGTCGAGCCGAGGACGCCGACCACGCCGATGGTGTCCTGGTCGCAGTGGGCCACCGCCTGCTCGGCGTCGAGGTGGAACCGCTCGCCGCTCATCGGCACCAGCCGTGGCTCCACCTCCCAGAAGTTGCAGAACTTCTCCCAGCAGACCTGCACGTTGACGCCCATCACCAGGTTGGGGCGGGCGCCCGCCGCGTACCGTTCCCGATTGCGCTGCATCCAGCGGCGCTTGAGCGCGAGGCCGCCCAGCATGCACGCCTCGCTGGAACCGGTGGTGGAGCACCCGATCGCCTGGTCCGGGTCGGGCGCGTGCCAGAGGTCGGCCAGCATGGCCACGCAGCGCCGCTCCAGCTCGGCGGTCTGCGGGTACTCGTCCTTGTCGATCATGTTCTTGTCGAGGCACTCCGCCATCAGCCTGGTCGCGTACTCGTCCATCGACGTGGTGACGAACGTGGCCAGGTTGAGCTTGGCGTTGCCGTCCAGCATCAGCTCGTCGTGGATGAGCTGGTACGCGCTGGGCGGGGGGATCGGACCGTCCGGCAGCCGGTGCAGCGGCGGGGCCAGCTGCATCGAGCCGAGCGGATCGGCCGCCCCGGACAGCGGACTGACGGACAGTCGGCGGTCCTCGCCGTTCCCCTTGTGCAGCGCCATGCGGAGACATCCCTTCACCAGAGCGTCTGGAGTGCCGGAATGTCCCACGCTGCCACCGCCGACCGGCGGAGTACCCGCAACACGCCGGGCCCCGGCGCCCCGGCCGAGCGGGACGCCCGGCGCCCGGGGAGCCGCCCGTGGTGGCGGCCTCAGGGCCGCACCCGGCCGCTGCGGAGCAGGTCGCACCTCCTCTGTCGGGAGGCGCGGGGCCGACCGGGGCACCGGCCCCGGCCCGACCGCCCGGATCGGGCCTAGTCGGCCTTGGTCTCGGGGTGCACCTGCTCCCGGACGGTGCCGTACTGCTGGCGGACCGCCCGCCCGACGGCCAGGTCGTGCTCCTGGTCAGGGGAGTGGACGGTCGCCTCGGGCAGCTCCCACTGCGGCGGCTCGGGTGTTCCGGCCAGCGCCCAGGCGGCCTGCCTGGCCGCGCCGCGCGCGGCATGGGCACCGGCCGGCGGTATCACCACGGGCAGGCCGAAGACCATCGGCGCGATCTCCCGGACGGCGGGCAGCCGCCCGACCGTCCCGAGCAGGAAGACCCGGCGGACGGCGACACCCTTGGCGCGCAGTACGTCCAGGGCGTCCGCGATGTTGCAGAGCATGCCCTCGACGGCGGCCCTGGCGAGGTGCTGCGGGGCCATCGACTCGGCGCGCAGTCCGGTCAGGGTGCCCGCGGCGTGCGGCAGCCTGGGTGTCCGCTCGCCGTCCAGGTACGGCAGCAGCACCAGGCCGAACGAGCCGGGCGAGGACTGCAGGGCCAGCTCGCTCAGCCCGGCCAGGTCGCAGCCGAGCATGGCGGCCATCGAGCGCAGCACCTGGGCGGCGTTGAGGGTGCCGACCATCGGCAGGTGGCGGCCGGTGGCGTCGGCGTACGAGGAGATGGCGCCGGAGGTGTCGATCACGGCCTGGTCGTGCACCGCGAAGATGGTGCCGTTGCCGCCGAGGGAGACCACGGCGTCGCCGGGGAGCAGTCCGAGGCCGAGTGCGGCGGCCATGTTGTCGCCGGTGCCGGCGGAGATCAGCAGGCCCTCGGGGGTGTGTCCGGCGGGCTCGGCGGGGGCGAGCACCTCGGGTACCCGCAGTTCGTGGCCGAGGGCGAGCTTGACCAGGTCCTGGCGGTACTCGCCGGTGAGCGGCGACCAGTAGCCGGTGCCGGACGCGTCGCCCCGGTCGGTGGTGCGGCGCTTGGAGTGGCGGCCGAGCAACTGCCAGACCAGCCAGTCGTGCGGAAGCAGCACCTCGGCGACCCGCTTCGCCGAGGCCGGTTCGAACTCGGCCAGCCAGCGGAGCTTGGCGACGGTGTAGGTCGGCAGCGGGACGGAGCCGATCGCCTCGACCCACGGGGCGGGGCCGCCGAGCGCGTCGATCAGTGCGGCGGCGGCACCGGCCGACCGGGGGTCGTTCCACAGCAGTGCGGGGCGGACCAGGACGCCGCCGGCGTCCAGACCGATCAGGCCGTGCTGCTGAGCCGAGACGCCGATCGCCCGGACGCCCTCCAGCAGCCCGCCGGTGGCCGCCTCACCGAGCGAGTGAAGCCAGTTCTGCGGATCGGTCTCGGTGGTTCGGGCGTCCGCGCCCTCCGGTAGCGGATGGGGTGCCCGGCCGTCCCGCAGGACGGCGCCGGTTTCGGCGTCGCACGCGACGATCCTGGTGCGAGTGGTGGAGCTGTCGATCCCCGCGACGATGGCCATGTCGAGATCATGCCTCAGTCGGGCCCCCTCCCGGAGCCCGCCCACCCAAGTGTTGCCCACTCGGTACGGCGCTCCGCCGCCCGGCGGCCGCCGAGGGGCGGGAGCCACCGCGACCGGCCGACCGGGAGGTTCAGGCGGCTCGCGCGGCCCGCAGCGCCCCCGACGGCCGCGCTGCGGGCCGCCGGCCCGGCCGGCCCGGGACTACGGGCGGACGGTGCCCCAGCTGTCGTCCTCGGCGCGGTGCCGGTTCAGGTACGGGACCCGGTCGGTGAGCGCGTCGGGCAGTCGGTCGCCGACCCGGTCGGCCACGGCGCCCGCGGCCTTGCCGGCCGCCGCACCCGCCTGGTGCCTGGCCTTGCCGGCCACGTCCTGGACCCGGGGGTTCTGGGCGATCTGCCGGGCCGTCTTGGCGATCTGCTCGTAGCGCTGCCGTCCGGCGCGCGCGCCCAGGACGTACCCGAGCCCGACCCCCACGATCAATGTCACCTTCCACATGCTCGGCCTCCACCCTTCCTCGCGGTTCCTGCCGCGTTGCCCTACCCGTCCTGCCCGGCGGTGAACCGCCCAGGCAGTGGCGGGTCCGGGCCAGCCGCGCCCGCCGTGCACCAGCATCCCCCGAGGGGCGGTACGGCCGCGCGCCGGGCGCGCCGGAGCGGGTGCCGGGAGGGGCCCGGCATATCGATTGGCGGACCACCCCCCTGAGTGCGCTAATGTATGTCCCGCAGCGAGCGCCGAGAGGGCCGGGAGGATCCCGGAGATCGAGGCGGAAGCTCATTCCCCCATAGCTCAATTGGCAGAGCAGCCGACTGTTAATCGGCAGGTTATTGGTTCGAGTCCAATTGGGGGAGCTCGGACGGCCCGCCAACGGCCGCCCGGCTGTGTACATTCCCCCATAGCTCAATTGGCAGAGCAGCCGACTGTTAATCGGCAGGTTATTGGTTCGAGTCCAATTGGGGGAGCTTCACCCGTAGTTGAGGTGAGCAGCGCAGAGCGAAGGCCCTCCGGTCACCGGGGGGCCTTCGTGTTTCCCCGGCCGTTTCTTCCCCCACTGCTCTTCCCGGTCGTTCCTTCCCGCCGTTCCCCGCTGTTCCCCGCCGGAAGCGGTCCGGAAGCGGCCTGGAAGCGGTCCGGAAGGGGGCCGGCGAGGGAGTCGCCGCTACGCGATGGCCTTCCGGTACAGCTTGGCGACCCGGTCGTCGAAGGTGATGCTGTACGAGGTCTCGTCGGTGTCCCCGCCCTGCTGGTAGCCGCCGATCACGCCGATCACCTTGCCCGCCGAGGTCAGCCAGGGGCTGCCGCTGGTGCCGTTGGTGTAGCCGTAGCAGTCGAAGCGCTCCTGGGTGTCGGTGAGCTTCTTGGTGGACGCGGAGCAGGTGATCGGGTCCTGGTGGTCGTTCGGGTAGCCGGTGACCGAGACCGGGAGGTCGAAGCCCTGGTTGGTGGCGATCGTGTTGCCGCCGAGGGCGTCCTCGATCTCCTTGCCCCCCACGGGGGCCACGGTGACGAAGGCGACGTCGTACTCGGGGTCCTCGTCGGTGGTCCAGTGCGGATCCGTGGTGATCGAGTCGAGTGTCCAGGTCCCGTACGGAGCCTGGCCGTTGCGATAGCCGGGTGCGAAGACCAGGTTGTCGATCCGGCCGAGCTCGCTGGTGTAGACGCAGTGCGCCGCGGTCACCAGCAGATTGCGGTGCGGACTGTCCACCACGCTGGCGGTGCAGGCCCGTTGGCCGTCCACGTCGCCGACGAAGAGCGCGCCGATCCGCTTGCTGAGGTCGTTCTCGGGGGCGGGCCGGGAGGAGGGGATGTTGCCGTCGGCCGTGGCGCCGGAGACCGGGGTGCAGCCGGTGGCGGCCAGCAGGACCGCCAGCACCGCAGCGGGCCCGGAGGACGAACCCCGCCGGGTCGCCGTGCCGTCGGACTGCCGTACGCGTGCCATGAACCGGTCTCTCTCTCCCCAGGGCCCGTCGTAGGACGGGGTCGGGAGCAAGATCTACCAGGCGGGGAGCCCGGCGCGCTAGCCGGTGGCCCGATCGTAGAGGGCCCGGACCCGGTTGCCGAAGTAGCTGGTGTACGAGACGTCCGGAGTGTCCCCGCCCTGCTGGTAGCCGCCGATCACGCCGATCACGACGCCGGTCCTGGTCTTCGGGTCGAGCTCGGTGATCCACGGGCTGCCGCTGGTGCCGCCGGTGTACTCGGGGCAGGCGATGCGGAGTTGGGTGGGGCTCTGCTCGGTGGTGTTGTTGGCGCAGGTGATCGGGGCGTCGTCACTGCTGGGGTAGCCGGTGACCCGGACGGGCAGCTGGTAGCCCTTGTCGATCCCCAGCGTGCTCGCCCCGAGCACCTCCTGGATCTGTCGGCCGTTCTGCGGCTGGACGATCGCGAAGGCCACGTCCATGTCCTCGTCGCCCTCGTCCTTCCAGCTCTGGTCCACGGTGACCGAGGTCAGTGGCCAGACGCCGTTGGGAGCCTCGCCGTTGCGGTAGCCCGGGACGAAGACCAGGTCGCTGCGCTGCCCGGTGGCCGGGTCGTAGACGCAGTGTGCGGCGGTGACGATCAGGTTCTGGCCGGCGCTGTCGACCACGCTGGCGGTGCAGAAGTGGTCGCCCGTCGCGTCGTGCGTGAAGACGGCGCCGACCTGGGCGTTGGACGGGGTGGCCCGGGCGGTGTGGGTGGTGCCGGGGTGCTTGGCGATCGCGGCGAGCAGACGCTCGCGGCTCCAGCCGTGGGCGGCTGCGGTGCCGCCGGTGCTCGCTGCAGCCCGGCTGCCGGACGGGGGTGCGGTCTGTGCCGGGCGCGAGGAGGCCCCGCACCCGGTCGCCGCCAGCCCGAAGGCACAGGCGGCCGCGCATGCCCGCAAGCCGATCCGTCCGGGAACCGCCACCTGTCCACCGCCCTGGTCCGCCTGTGTCACCGAGGTCACCCGAACTGCCCCGTGCCGACTTCCCAGCCTCACCCATCGGGCGGATTGCCGCCACGGCAGGGCGTCCGGAGGGGGAGGCACGCACCCCGCTGTACTCGGATGCGGCCCCGGGCGCGCATCAGGGCTGATCGACCAGCTATGCTGCCGGGGACGGCCCTGAGGGGCCGTCTGCTGCTGCACCGGGCGCGCCCGGCCGCACGGCGAGCCGGGGCGGTAGCTCAGCCGGTTAGAGCAGGGGACTCATAATCCCTTGGTCGTGGGTTCGAGTCCCACCCGCCCCACCGGAAAGCCAGGGCTCACCTGGATGAACTGTAGAGCAGGCAGTGCCCGATCGAGGCCCGACAGGCCGAGATTCACCCGTCCGGGAGCACCCTGCGGGCAGTCGATTGACGATCCGTCACGGGAGGCCCGTCCCCGCGAGCCGGTGCTCGTTACGCGTCCGGCCCGGTGGCCGGAGCGGACGGCGCCGCAGGAGCGGGCGTCCGGCGCAGGGCCCCGACGACCATGGTGATGCTGCCGGCGACCGCGGTGATCAGTCCCGCGACGGCCGTGATGACCGCCGCCACGGAGTCGCCCTCGTCCGAGTTCTTGTCGGCGGACTGTGTCACCACGACGATCTGCGTCACATACGGCGCCGGTGACGCCGTCGCGGACGGTGCGCCGCCGGCCGGGGAGCCGGTTGCGGAGGCCGTCGCGGAGGCGCTCTGGCCCGGCCGGTGGTTCGGGGCTCCGGACTCCGGGCCGCCGCCCGCCCCGGACACCAGCCAGGCGCCGAACAGCAGGGCCGCTCCCGCCCCGAGCAGTACCGCGCCGACCGGAACCAGTCGCGGCTTCCGCTTCGGCCGAGTCGCTTCCCCCGTGCCTCCGTGCACCGAGTTCCCCTCCCCAGGAGACTTCGGCGGTCAGCCTAGCGCAGTGGTCCCGGTTCATTGCGGCACGGTGAAGCGGTAGCCGTCGGCGAGCAGGGTCGGCAGGTAGGTGCGCAGGGCGTCGACGGTCTGGGAGCGGTCGCCGCCGCCGTCGTGGTTGAGCACGATCGAGCCGGGACGGACGGCTTCCAGTACCCGGCTGGTGATCTGCGCAGTCCCCGGGGTGTCCCAGTCGCGCGGGTCGACGGACCAGCCCATCGGCCGCATCCCGAGCTCCGCGCAGGCCCGCAGCGTGACGTCCGCCCAGTCGCCGCCGGGTGCGCGGAACCAGGTGACGGGCCTGCCGGAGAGCCCCTGGAGCAGGTCCGAGGTGCGTTCCAGCTCGTCGTGGACCCGGGCCTCGGGCAGGTGCCGCAGGTCGGGGTGGGTCCAGGTGTGGTTGCCGATGTGGTGGCCCTCGCCGGCGATGGCCCGGACCAACGCGGGGTACTCGGCCGCGTTCTCGCCGATCAGGAAGAAGGTGGCGCGGATCCCGTGGCTGCGGAGCAGCTCCAGGACGACCGGGGTGTGGGTGGGGTGCGGGCCGTCGTCGAGGGTGAGGGCGATCATCCGCTCCGAGGTGTCCAGCTCCAGGAGCGGATCGGTGACCGGCCGCGGCTTCGCGGGGGCGGGGGGCGGACCGGGTGGGTTGGCTGCCGGGGAGCCGGCCCGGGAAGCGGCGGGGGCGGGGTGTGCGGCCGACGCCCCGTCAGGCGTCCCGGCGGCCGGAAGGGCATCGGAGGGCGCCCCGGAGCGCGAGGCGTCGCTCGGGGTTCCGGCCGGTGGGCCGCAGGCGCCGGTGGACAGCACGGTCACCCCGGCGATGCTCAGAAGCAGCCTCCGAGAGATCATCTGATGATGTGACAGCATGGCGAGATGTCTCCCTCGGCCCCGTCGTCGCCACGCAGGTGGAGGCCGCTCCGGCGCCGAGTGCCACCCCAACAGCTGAATCGAAGTCAGCTGCGATCCGCCATCCGTGGGCGTGGCTCCGACCGGCGGGCCGGATGCTCACCCGGATGCGAGCCAGCGGTGGCGAGTGGTCGTCCGGTGACTGACGGTGATGGAAGCGTGAGTCCGCGATTCCTGAGCCGGTGACCGAATCGGCTGTCGTCCGGACCCGCCGGAAGGACCAGCCTCATGCGCGCGCAGTCCACCCTCATCGCCGGGCCGGTCGTCGCCGCCGTCCTCGCACTCGGTGCTCCCGCCGTCCACGCGGCGGGCAGCCCAGGTTCTCCGTCGGGGCGACAGGCGGCCCAGGGCGGTCCGGCAGCCGTCGAGGACCAGCAGGTCTGGGACGAGCGGAGCCGGAAGGACGGCGCCAGGAAGGACGAGGACGGAAGGGACGAGGCCAGGAACGACGGGCAGAAGGCCGGCCACCGCGAGGACGGCCACCGCGAGGACGGCCGCCAGGGCGGGCACGGGAAGTACGACCGTCGGGGGGACGAGGGCAACGGCGGCGAGCACCAGGGCGACGGCCACAAGGGGGGCGCGGGTGCCCACGAGGAGGGGCGCAGGCCGCGCGGTGGCGTGCACACCGGGGGCGGCGGTCTGGCGCTCGCCGGTGGCGGACTGGCCTCCGGCGTGGTGCTGCTGGGCGGCGGCCTGGGTCTCGGCGCGTACGCCCTGCGCCGCCGCAGGGCGGCGGGCGTCACGATCTGAGGACTCGGCAGTTCCCGCCCGTCGTGGCCGGCGCCTTGGTGGTGTCGGCCACGACGGTGCGTCGAGGAGTCCGGCCGCGGCCGGGCCAGGACGCCGGATCCCGGACACGTCCCGGCCTCCGGGGGCCTTCCCGGACCGGGCCGGAGCAGACGAGAGAGAGGTGCGAACGCCGATGGCCGACGGGACGGCTCCGACGGAGCCCGAGCAGCAGAACCCGGGCAGCAGGGACAGCAGTCCGCGACTCCTCAGATGGGCGATGTGCGCGGCGGTGCTCGGGCTGGTGGTGATCTACCAGTCCGTGGACCAGCGCACGGTGCCCGTCCAACCGCCGGCCGCCGTGGCCGGAGCCGCCGCGCCGTCGGTCGCCGCGCCTTCGGCCGCCGTCGGGGGGCCCGCTGCGAAGGCGCCGGCGGCACCGGGCAACGCGGTGCCCGCACTGGCCCGGTCCAAGCCGACCAGGATCCGGATCCCGCAGCTGGCCGTCGAGGCCCCCTTCTCCGAACTCGGCCTGGACGCGGCCGGCGCCCTGGAGGTCCCGCGCCCCGACGACCCCAACCTGGTCGGCTGGTTCCGCGGGGGCCCGACGCCGGGCGAGCGTGGCGCCGCGCTGCTCGCCGGGCACGTCGACACCACCAAGGGGCCCGCGGTCTTCCTGATGCTGTACACGCTGGCCCCCGGCAACACCGTGGAGATCACCAGGGCCGACGGCACCGTGGCGGTCTTCGCGGTGGACGCGGTGAAGACCTTCCCGAAGAACGGGTTCCCGGACAACGAGGTGTACGCCGACACCCCCGACGCCCAGCTGCGCCTGATCACCTGCGGCGGCTCGTACGACCGCAAGCTGAAGGACTACACGGAGAACGTCGTGGTCTTCGCGCATCTCCAGTCCTCCCGGAAGGCCTGAGCCGCCGAGCCGGGGCGCCGCTTCCGTATGCTGGCCGGATGCTCACCCCCGCCGCCCTGCCGACCCCGCTGCAGGTACTGGCCGACCCGGCGCTCGCCCGGGCAGGCGTCGAGCTGCGGCTGAAGCGGGACGACCTGGCGCATCCGGCCGTCCCCGGCAACAAGTGGCGCAAGCTGGCGCCGAACCTCGCGCGGGCCGTCGCCGACGGGCACACCAGGTTGCTGACCTTCGGCGGGGCGTACTCCACGCACGTACGGGCGGTGGCGGCGGCCGCGCAGGCGCTCGGGCTGGCCTCGGTGGGCGTGATCCGGGGCGACGAGCTCGCGGCGGCACCGCGCAACTGGTCGCTGCGGGTGGCCGAGGAGGCCGGGATGGAGCTGGAGTTCGTCTCCCGCTCGGCGTACCGGGGGCTGGTGGGCGGGGAGCACGGCGAGCACGGGGAGCTGCTGCGGCGCTGGGGGCGCTGCCTGGTACTGCCGGAGGGCGGGTCCAACGCCCTGGCGGTGCGCGGCGCGGCGGAGATCCCGGCGGAGATTCCCGCGCTCGGGGGCCGGGACCTGCTCTGCTGCCCGGTCGGCACGGGTGGCACGCTGGCCGGGATCGCGGCCGGGCTGCCCGACGGTGCGCGGGCGCTGGGAGTGGCCGTGCTGCGCGGCGAGGGCTACCTGGAAGACGAGGTGGCCGGACTCCACCGGGCCGCGTACGGCCGGGAGTTCGGCAACTGGCGGATCCACCACGGCCATCACGGCGGCGGCTACGGCAAGGTCCCGGCCGAGGTCGAGTCGTTCGCCGTGGAGTTCGAGCGGCGCCACGGGGTGCCGGTGGAGCGCCGGTACGTGGCGAAGACCCTGCTGGCGGTCCACGACCTGGCCGTGGCGGGGGAGTTGGCGCCCGGGACCAGGGTGACCGTGGTGGTCACCGGACTGCCCGATCCGGCCGGGGGCTGAGCCGGGGCTGAGGGCGCGAGGGTTGCCGGGGCGGCGCCACGCCGTCGTGGGCGCCGGTGTGCGCGGTTCCCCCGCACCCCTGGGGTCAGCCGAAGGAGAGGTTGGAGCAGAGGTCGCTGTCGGCGGCGCGGGTGTTGTCGGCGATGGTGGTCGGGATGGTGGTGGGCAGTGCGCTCGGGGCGGCGGAGACGGTGCCGTCCGGCGCGTAGTCCCGGCCGAGGGTGACGGTGACGCCGTCGGCGGAGGGGTCCGCCCGGAGCTCCGCGCCGGGGAAGTACTGGGCGAGCTGTTCGGCGCCACTCTGCCGGTCCGGGGCGTACGTGACCAGGGTGGTGCCGCGGCCGGTGGTGTCGGCGCCGAGGGTGATGTTCCGGTAGCCCTTCGCCTTGAGGGCGTCGCCGGCCTGCCTGGCGAGTCCGCCGGTCCGGGAGCCGTTGACGACGGTCACCGGCAGATCGGCACCGGCGGCGGACGGCGAGCTGGACGGACCGGCGGACGGTGAGGTGGACGGTGAGGTGGACGGGGCGGCCGAGGAGGCGGTGGAGGACGGGCCCGCGGCGAGCTGGCCGGTGCTGTGGCCGTCGAGGGTGTCGTCCTGCCGGAGGAGGTTCCAGAGCTGCTCGGCGTCGGGGTGGACCAGCGCCACCCGCTCGCCCGAGTAACGCCAGGGCACGGTGACGAAGTTGATGTCCTGCAGCTTGATGTTCTGCAGCGACTGCGCGAAGTCGGCGAGCTTCATCGCCGTACCGAGCCCCGGGTCGACGGTCAGCGACTTGGTGGCGGCGTCGGCCAGCGGGAGCAGGGTGGCCGGATTGAGGCCCTCGGACTGGACCTTCTTGATGAGCGAGGCGACGAAGGCCTGCTGGCGCTTCACCCGGCCTATGTCGGAGCCGTCGCCGAAACCGTGCCGGGCCCGGACGTAGTCCAGTGCCTGCTGCCCGGAGAGGGTCTGGCGGCCCTTGGTCAGCTTTATCCCGTACGAGTCCACGTCGTTGGGGACGCAGACGTCCACGCCGTGCACGGCGTCGGTCATCGCGGAGAAGCCCTTGAAGTCCACCACCACGGTGTGGTCGACGCGCAGGCCGGTGAGCGCCTCGACGGTGTTCTGGGTGCAGGCGGGGTTGCCCTGTGGGAACTCGCCTATGGTGAAGGCCGAGTTGAACATCTGGTTGGCGTGCGAGGCTGTCCACTTTCCGCTCTGCAGCTTGCACGGCGGGATTGTCACCAGGGTGTCGCGGGGTATCGACACCGCGACGGCGTGCCGGTGGTCGCCGTAGATGTGCAGCAGCATCGCGGTGTCGGAGTGGCCGACGCCGATGTCACCGCCGCCGAGCGAGTCGTTGCCGTTGTCCCGGGTGTCGGAGCCGAGCAGCAGGACGTTGACCGGGCGTCCGCCGCCGGGTGCGGGGGCGGCGGCCGGCGGTCGGCTGGGGGCGATGCCACCCGCATCGAAGGTGCTGATGTTGTGGTCGATGTGCCAGTAGAACCAGGCGCCGCCGCCGGCGGTGGCCAGGACCAGGACGGCGGCCGTGGCACCGGCGGCACGGGCGAGTCGCACTCTGAGGGAAGCGGGCGCGCCCTTCGGGGGACGGCTCTTGGCGTCGGTCATCATCAGCGCTCTCTGTACGGCAGCCCGGGGAGTTCGGCAGTCTGGTGCGGCTCTCACCAGAAAGACGGTTCGGCGAGGCGTCCGGTTACACGAGTGCGCACCCTAGCAAGGGGGAACCGGGTGTCCGTGGTCCCCCCTGGGGTGAGGCCGCGTCAGGACGGGTCGTGCTCCGGGGTGCTGTCCGAACCGGCGGCGGAATCCGGTCCCGCGCCTTCGAGCATCCGGCGCAGCAGGTCGCGGAGCTGGGCCCGCTCGTCCTCGGCGAGGGCGGCCAGCGGCTCGCGGGCGAAGTTGAGCGACTCGCGCAGTTCCTCGGAGGCGTCCTTGCCGGTCCCGGTGGCGGCGACCAGCTTGACCCGGCGGTCCTGCGGATCGGCCTCCCGGGTGACGAACCCGCGGTTCTCCAGCCGGTCCACGATGCCGGTGATGTTGGATGGCTCGCAGCTCAGGGTCTGGGCGATGTGGCGCATCGGCATCGGGCCGCGTCTCAGCAGCGCGAGCACCTTCGCCTGGGCGCCGGTGAGGGACCGGGCGGCGGCGGCCTCTTCGTACTCCCGGTGGAAGAGCGCGACCAGGCTCGCCATGAGGTCCACGACCTCGCGGGTGATCGCGTCGGCGGGCGGCGGGGCGACCGGATTCGGTTGCATCTCCATGCTTCCGAGTCTAGCTGAAAAGTTGACAACATGAACCTTTCATGTCCACGATTGCTTTAGTAGGTCAACCTTTCAGGTCGACCAGTTCATGTCCGGGGACGACTCGGTCCGAGGGAGTGCATCCATGTCAGAGCAGGCAGCAACGGAGCAGGCAGTGCCCACCACCGGCCGCGAGTGGCGGCTGGCGGCCCGGCCGGAGGGCTGGCCGAAGCCGACCGACTTCGCCCTGGTCGAGGCCGAGGTCCGGCAGCCGGGTCCGGGCGAGGTTCTGGTCCGCAACGCGTACCTGTCGGTCGACCCCTACATGCGCGGCCGGATGAACGACGTGCGGTCCTACGTCCCGCCGTTCGAGCTCGGTGCGGTGATGGACGGCGGCGCGGTCGGCTACGTGGTGGCCTCGCAGGCGGAGGGCTTCGAGGTGGGCGACGCGGTGCTGCACGGCCTCGGCTGGCGCGAGTACGCCACCGTGGACGCCGCCCGCGCGGTCAAGGTCGACCCCGAGCTGGCCCCGCTCTCCTACTACCTGGGCATCCTCGGCATGCCCGGACTGACCGCCTACGCCGGACTGCTGGAGGTCGCGAGCTTCAAGCCGGGCGACACCGTCTTCGTCTCCGGCGCGGCGGGCGCGGTCGGCTCGCTGGTCGGCCAGATCGCCAGGCTCAGGGGCGCCGCCCGGGTGATCGGTTCGGCCGGCTCGGCCGAGAAGGTCGCCAAGCTGGTGGACGACTACGGCTTCGACGCCGCCTTCAACTACAAGGACGGCCCGGTCCACGACCAGCTGACCGAGGCGGCGCCCGAGGGCATCGACGTCTACTTCGACAACGTCGGCGGCGACCACCTGGAGGCCGCCATCTCCGCCCTCAAGGTGCACGGCCGGGCCACCCTCTGCGGCGCGATCTCGCAGTACAACTCCACCGGAGCCCCCGAGGGCCCGCGCAACCTCGTGCAGGCCATCGGGAAGCGGCTGCGCCTGCAGGGCATGCTGGTCGGCGACCACGCCGCGCTCCAGTCGCAGTTCGTCGCCGAGATGGCGGGCTGGCTGAAGGACGGCAGCCTGCACTACGACGAGACCGTGGTGGAGGGCGTGGAGAACGCTGCCGAGGCCTTCATCGGCCTGCTGCGCGGTGACAACACCGGCAAGATGGTGGTCAGGCTGACGTCCTGACGATGCGTCGGACGCCGGGGCGCCCCCGCGGACTCGTCTCCGCGGGGGCGCCCCGGCCGTGCCGGTGGGTGTGCGCCCCGGGTGTGCGGCGGTGCGTGTCCGCGCGCGTCTGCGCAAGGAACCGGCCGTTTCGACGGCCGGTCACACTCGTTGCGGCGTGCGGCGGATACGGTTGATCCGTTCTGGATGGGGCCGTTCGGGGGAGAGATCCGGAGGAGGGGTAGACCTCGTGGCGGATCTGGCTAGCATTGAGCGAGAGCTTGTCCGTTTTGCTCAACTTGATGACCTAATGTCGAACAAGTCGGGCGCCACGGGGGCAGGAACTGGTCACGCAGTGAGACAGGACCGGTGGCGGGTACGAGGCAGCTGGGGAAGGCGACCCTCGTCCACAGCCTGGAGGTCCCGGTGACGACACGTGGAGTCCTGTACGTCCACTCCGCGCCCCGCGCGCTGTGCCCGCACGTCGAGTGGGCGGTCGCGGGCGTGCTCGGTGTGCGGGTCAGCCTCGACTGGATCCGCCAGCCGGCCGCGCCCGGTCACTGGCGTACCGAGTTCTCCTGGCAGGGTGAGCCCGGCACCGCGTCGAAGCTGGCATCCGCCCTGCGCGGCTGGCAGTTGATCCGCTACGAGGTGACCAGCGAGCCCTGCGCCACCGCCGAGGGCGAGCGCTACAGCAGCACGCCCGCACTCGGCATCTTCCACGCCGTCACCGGGATGCACGGCGACATCCTGATTCCGGAGGACCGGCTGCGGGCCGTCCTGCTGCGGGCCAAGACCGAGGGCAGCGACCTGGAGGCCGAGGTGGCACGGCTGCTCGGCAAGCCCTGGGACGACGAGCTCGAACCCTTCCGCTACGCGGGCGAGGGTGCCCCGGTCCGCTGGCTGCACCAGGTGGTCTAGCCGTCGCGCCGGGACGGCCGCTCGGCGGCGGCCGTGCACGCCTCGGGGGCGCGGCGCCCCGTCCGACCGGACGGGACCCCGCGCCCCCGAGGCGTGCGGCGCGTCAGACGGTGCGGAAGGCGAGGACCACGTTGTGGCCGCCGAAGCCGAACGAGTTGTTCAGCGCGGCGATCCGGCCCTCGGGGAGCTTACGGGGTTCGCCGCGCACGATGTCCGCGTCGACCTCGTCGTCCAGGTCGTCGACGTTGACGGTCGGCGGGGCGAGGCGGTTGTACAGCGCGAGCACGGTGGCGACGGTCTCGATGCCGCCGGCGCCGCCCAGCAGGTGGCCGGTCATCGACTTGGTGGCCGAGACGGCGATGTGGTCGACGTGCTCGCCGAGCTCCTTGCGCAGCGCCTTGATCTCGGCGACATCGCCCTGCGGGGTCGAGGTGGCGTGCGCGTTGACGTGCACCACGTCGGCCTTGTCCAGGTCGGTCTGCGCGAACAGGCCGGCCAGCGCCTGGGCGATACCGGCACCGGTCGGCTCCGGCTGCGCGATGTGGTGGGCGTCGGAGGACAGGCCCTGGCCGACGGCCTCGCAGTACACCCGGGCGCCGCGGGCGGCGGCGTGCTCGGCCGACTCCAGCACGACCACGCCGGCACCCTCGCCCAGCACGAAGCCGTCCCGGGCCTTGTCGTACGGGCGGGAGGCGCGCTGCGGCTCCTCGTTGTTCTTGGACATCGCCATCATGTTGGCGAACGCGACGATCGGCAGCGGGTGGATCGCCGCCTCGGTGCCGCCGGCCACCACGACGTCGGCGCGGCCGCTGCGGATCATCTCGATCGCGTAGCCGATCGCCTCGGCGCCGGAGGCACAGGCGGAGACGGGGGTGTGCACACCCGCGCGGGCGCCGACCTCCAGACCGACGTTGGCCGCCGGGGAGTTGGGCATCAGCATCGGGACGGTGTGCGGGGAGACCTTGCGGACGCCCTTCTCCTTCAGCACGTCGTACTGGTCGAGCAGGGTGGTCACGCCGCCGATGCCGGAGGCGATCACGGTGCCGAGGCGCTCGGGCGTCAGCTTGGACGACTCGTCGGTGGCGGGGGTCTCGTAGCCGGCGTCGGCCCAGGCCTCGCGGGCCGCGATCACCGCGAACTGCGCCGAGCGGTCCAGCT
Organism: Kitasatospora sp. NPDC056138; assembly: GCF_042264695.1. Classification (NCBI taxonomy): domain Bacteria; kingdom Bacillati; phylum Actinomycetota; class Actinomycetes; order Kitasatosporales; family Streptomycetaceae; genus Kitasatospora; species Kitasatospora sp. NPDC056138. The sequence goes on from NZ_JBHJVK010000008.1 coordinate 75,578, forward strand.
TGCGGGCCAGCGGACGGGGGAGGATCTCGCCCGGCTCCACCGCGGTGCGCGCGGCGATCCGGACGGGCAGGTCGGCGGCCCACTCCTCGGTCAGCTCGACCACACCGGAACGGCCCTCGAGCAGGCCCTCCCAGAACGAGGCGGCGGTGCCGCCCAGCGGCGTGAAGGCGCCGATACCTGTGACGACCACGGTGCGATTTTCAGCGGTCACTGGTTTCTTCTTCTCTCACGTTGTGCGGGGAGGGTGGGCGGGCCGAGGACGTGGCCGGGAGGGGGACCGGTCCGAGGAAGGGACCGGGGGTGGGGGGGCCGGGGCCGCCGGGGGGCCCCCCCCCCCCGGGGGCGGGCCCCCGGTCGGGGGCCCCCCAGCCCCCCGCCGGGGGGGCCCGGGGACCCCGCGCCCCCCGCCCCCGGTGCCCGCCCGGGGACCCCGCGCGCCGCCGCCCCGCTCTGTGGGGGCGGGGTGGGGGGAGGTGGGGTGGTTGTGCGCGGGGGGGGGCGGGGCGGCCCGGGCGGGCCCCCGGCCGGCCCGATTCGGTCGCGGGGACCGAAGGGTGATCAGGCGGCGTTGGCGAGGATGTAGTCCACGGCGTCGCCGACGGTCTTCAGGTCCTTGACCTTGTCGTCCGGGATCTTCACCTCGAAGCGCTCCTCGGCGGCGACGACGACCTCGACCATGGACAGCGAGTCGACGTCCAGGTCGTCGGTGAAGGACTTGTCGAGCTCGACGTCCTCGGCCGGGATGCCTGCGATCTCGTTGACGATCTCAGCGAGACCTTCCAGGACCTCGTCCTTGGTAGCCATATCGGCTGCTCCTCTTCACTGTGGCTGGCCCACTGTCCGGTGGACAGTCGGCAGGTTTTCCGTGCCGTGCCCACGGGTGCGGGTCACGGTGGTGCAACTGGCGGTGATGTTGCCTAGGGGAGAGTAACGACTGCCGCCGCGTAGACCAGACCCGCCCCGAAACCGATGATCAGCGCGAGGTCTCCGCTCTTCGCCTCACCGGCCTCCAGCATCCGCTCCATCGCGAGCGGAATGGAGGCCGCGGAGGTGTTGCCGGTCTCGACGATGTCGCGGGCCACCGGGACCGAATCAGGCAGCTTGAGCGCCTTGATCATGGCATCGGTGATCCGCATGTTGGCCTGGTGCGGGATGAACGCACCGAGCTGGTCGGCGGTGATCCCGGCGGCGTCCAGCGCCTGCTGGGCGACCTTGGCCATCTCCCACACGGCCCAGCGGAAGACCGTCTGGCCCTCCATCCGCAGCGCGGGCCACCTCGCCTCGTCACCGGCGCCGTTGACGGCGTCGTCCTTGGCGAAGGCGGTGTCCCACGCCTGGGTCTGCGAGATGACGTCCTTCTGCGAGCCGTCCGCGCCCCAGACGACCTTGCCGATCCCGGGGGTGTCGGACGGACCGACGACGGCCGCGCCCGCGCCGTCACCGAAGATGAAGGCGGTCGAGCGGTCCGAGGTGTCGGTCAGGTCGCTGAGCCGCTCCACGCCGATCACCAGCACGTACCCGGCGCTGCCGCCGCGCACCATGCCGTCCGCCAGGCTCAGACCGTAGCCGAAGCCGGCGCAGGCGGCCGAGATGTCGAAGGCCGGGGCGGTGCCGCAGCCGAGCCGCTCGGCGATCTCGGTGGCGACGGCCGGGGTCTGCTTGAGGTGCGAGACGGTGGCGACGATCACACCGCCGATCTGCTCGGGGGCGATCCCGGCCTGGGCGATCGCCTTGCCGGCCGCCTGCACCGACATCTCGGTGACGGTCTCCTCCGGGCCCGCCCAGCGGCGCTCGGCGATCCCGCTGCGGGTGCGGATCCACTCGTCGGAGGAGTCGATCCAGTTCAGCACCTCGGCGTTCGGGATCACCCGGACCGGACGGTAGCCGCCCACTCCGTGGATCCGCGAGTACGCGGCGCCGGTCGAGGGGCGGATCTGCGGGGTGATCATGCGTTGTGCTCCTGACCGCCGTGCTCCGCGACCAGCGCACGCGCCTTGTCGAGATCGGCGGGGGTCTTGAGGGCCAGCGTCGCCACACCCTTGATGTTGCGCTTGACCAGGTTGGTGAGGGTGCCGGCCGGAGCGAGCTCGATGACGGCGGTGGCGCCGAGCTGCTTCAGGGTCTCCATGCACAGGTCCCAGCGGACCGGGTTGGACACCTGGGAGACCAGACGGGCCAGGACCTCGGCACCGGTCTTGACGACCTCGCCGTCCTTGTTGGAGACGTACGAAACCGCGGGGTCGGACACCGTCAGGGTGGGCGCCAGCTTGCCGAGGCGCTCCACGCCCGGGGCCATGTGCTCGGTGTGGAAGGCACCGGCCACCTTGAGCGGGATCAGCCGGGCACCGGCCGGCGGGTCGGCCTTGAGCGCGGCCAGCTGCTCCAGCGTGCCGGCCGCGACGATCTGCCCGCCACCGTTGTTGTTGGCGGCCGTCAGACCGTGCTCGGCCAGCTTCGCGGCGACCGCCTCGGCGTCACCGCCGAGCAGCGCGGCCATCCCGGTCGCGGTCGCGGCGGCGGCCTCGGCCATGGCCAGGCTGCGCTCGCGGACGAAGGTCAGCGCGTCGTGCGCGCTCAGCACACCGGCACCGGCGGCAGCGGTGATCTCACCGACGCTGTGGCCTGCGACCGCGCCGACCAGCCTGCGGGCCTCGGTCTCGTCGGGGAACAGGGCACGGGCGGTGAGCAGGCCGGCCGCGACCAGCAGCGGCTGGGCGACGGCGGTGTCCTTGATCTCCTCCTCGCCCGCCTCGGTGCCGAAGCGGACCAGGTCGAGCCCGGCCACGGCGGACCAGCGCTGAAGCCGGTCGGCCACGCCGGGCAGCTCCAGCCAGGGGCTGAGGAAGCCGGGAGTCTGGGCACCCTGTCCAGGGGCAACGATTACGAGCACGGTTCAACCCTCTCTCGCCAGGCACCCGGGGGCGGGTAGGCGACGGTAACGAAGAAAAGCACGCGGGATTGTGGAGTCCCTACAGGGCGGGGTCAGCCCTGTTCGGCGACCGATCCGAGACGGCCCAACGCAAGGGCGATGCGCAGGGTGAACGCCGACCGTACGTCGGACGGAGCATAGCCGGTGACGTCGGTCACACGTCGCAGCCGGTAGCGCACGGTGTTCGGGTGGACGAAGAGCATCCTGGCGGCCCCCTCCAACGAGGAGGCCTGTTCGAGGTAGACACTCAGCGTCTCCAGCAGAGCCGAGCCCGCCTCGTCCAGCGGTGTGTAGATCTCCTCCACCAGCTGCCGCCGCGCGGCCCGGTCACCGGCCAGCGCCCGCTCGGGCAGCAGGTCGTCCGCCAGGACCGGACGCGGGGCGTCCGGCCAGGCCGCACAGGCCCGCAGGCCGGCCGCCGCGGCGTGCGCGGACCTGGTCGCCGAGAGCAGGTCGGGCACGGTCGGGCCGACCACCACCGGGCCCGGCGCGAACTGGCCGATCAGCGCCCGCGCGGCGTGCACCGGCTCCTTGTCGCCGCCGACCACCACGACCAGGCGCTTGCCCAGCACACCGGTCAGCACGTGCAGCTTGGCGTACCTGGCGGCCCGGCGGATCGCCTCCACCACCAGCTCGCTGTCCCCGTCCGGGGCGCTGCCCATCACCACCCGGACCTGGCTCGGCTGACCCCAGCCCAGCGCGGCCGCGCGGGAGAGGACTCCCTCGTCCGCGTCACCGGAGAGCAGCGAGTTGACGACCAGCGCCTCGAGGCGCGCGTCCCAGGCGCCGCGGGCCTCCGCGGCCTGCGCGTAGACCTGGGCGGTGGCGAAGGCGATCTCCCGGGCGTAGACCAGGACCGACTCGCGCATCCCGGCCTCGTCGCCGGGGGCGGCCACCTCCTCGATCGCCTCCTCCATCACCTCGATGGTGGTGCGGATCAGCTCCACGGTCTGCCGCAGGGTGATCGCCCTGGTCAGCTCGCGCGGGGCGGTGCCGAAGACGTCCGTGCTGATCGCCTGCGGGGCCTCCGGGTGGCGGTACCACTCGGTGAAGGCCGCGATGCCGGCCTGGGCGACCAGGCCGATCCAGGAGCGGTGCTCCGGCGGCATCCGCCGGTACCAGCCCAGCTGGTCGTCCATCCGCGCGATCGCGGCGCTGGCCAGCTTGCCCGAGGACTTCTCCAGCCGCTTGAGCGTCGCCGCACGCAACTCGGCCCGCTCGGCGGCGAGTTTGCGTTCCTGCGCCGTCAGCCGGCCGCTGCGGCCGCTCCGCGCACGCTCGGTGGTCCGGGCGGGCGCCTTGGCGGCGGCCTTCGCCGCAGCCTGCGCGGGCCCGGTGTCCTCGGGCTCTGGCCCGGGCGCGGCGGCGTTGCCGGTCGTGGCCTTCGCAGGCACGGCCTTCGTGGCCCCGGACTTCTTGTCGGAATTCGCTGAAGCGGCTGGCACAGGACAAGCCTGCCTCACGCCGGTAGGTGCTCGTGCACACCCCCACCGGTTACGACGGTGGCCCCGGTCACACCCGCTACGGTGTCAGGCGTGACTGACGCCGCCACCCGCCCCCGTGCCGACCTGCGCCGAGCACCCGAGCGCTACCGCTCCACGCCGGCCGAAGGCATCGAGACCCGGCACGCCTTCTCCTTCGCCGGACACTACGACCCGAAGAACACCCACTTCGGTGCCCTGCTCGCCTGCAACGAGGAGACCCTGGCCCCCGGCGCCGGCTTCGAGGAGCACCGTCACCGGGACACCGAGATCCTCACCTGGGTCGTCGAGGGCGCCCTCGCCCACCGGGACAGCGACGGCCACGCGGGCGTGGTCCGCCCCGGCATGGTCCAGCACCTCAGCGCGGGCTCCGGCGTCAGCCACACCGAGCGCAACGTCGGCGGGGCCGAGGTGCCGGTGCGCTTCGTCCAGATGTGGCTCCAGCCGGACACCTTCGACACCCCGCCGACGTACGGGCTGCGCCGCGTCGAGCCGTCCGCGGACGGGCTGACCCTGCTCGCCTCCGGACTGGAACGGGACGCCGACACCGCCGCGCTCAGGCTGCGCCGCAGCGACGCCGCGCTCCACCTGGTCACCGCCGGGCCGTGGCAGCCGCTGCCCGCGCTGCCGCAGGCGCCCTACCGGTACGTGCACCTGACCGTCGGTTCGCTCGGCTACCGGACCGTGCCGGGGCCGCAGGGCGGCGGGCGTTCGATGGAGGCCGGCGACAGCGTCCGGGCCACCGGCAACGCGTTCGCCGATCCGACGGCGGGGCCCGACGGGGTGGAGCTGCTGCTCTGGGAGATGCACTCGCCGCTGACCTACGGCTGAGCGGCTGCGCCGAGGGGCCGATGCCGGGGGCGCTGCGCCGAGGGGCCGGTGCCGGGGGGCCGACGCTGAGGGGCCGTTGTCGGGGCGGCGGAGGGCGTTCGGCCCCGGGGGGTGCACCGAACGGGTCAGCGGGAGGGCGATGGCGTCGCGGGCGGTCGGGCGGCGACTTACGTTGGCGATGGCCCGTACCGCCCCGACCGCGGGGCCGAGTCGCGGGCCGTCTCCCCCACTCCCGCCCAGAGAGGCGTTTCGACATGGCCGACCCCTCCCAGCAACGGTGCGTGCGCGGATCGCGACGCAGGATAGCCACGGCGGTCCTCGCCGTCGGTGCTCTCCTCGCGGGCGCGGGCTGCTCCGGGACCTCGGAACTGGAGGCCGCCGCCCCGGACTCCTCCGGCTTCAGCTCGGGACCGGCGTCGGGCTCCGGCAGCCCGGCGGTGCAGCTGTCCCCCGCGGTGGCCGCGCGGCTCGACGCGGCGATCAACCGGGTGCTCCAGAAGGCGAGCGTGCCAGGTGCGATCGTCGGGCTCTCGATCCCGGGCAACGGCACCTACACGAAGGCGTTCGGGGTCGCCGACCGCAGCACCAACACGGCCATGACGACCGATCTGAACATGCGGATCGGCAGCGTGACCAAGACCTTCACCGTCACCGCTCTGCTGCGCCTGGTGGACGCGGGCAAGGTCGGCCTGGACGATCCGATCGGCAAGTACGTCACCGGTGTGCCGAACGGGGACCGGATCACCCTGCGGCAGCTGGCCCAGATGCGCAGCGGCCTCTACCCGTACACATCGGACCAGGACTTCGTCAACCTGCTGACCTCTGCCCCGACCAGGGCGTTCACGCCGCAGCAGCTGCTCGCGTACAGCTTCAAGCACCCGGCGTCCTTCGACCCGGGGAGCCAGTACCAGTACTCCAACACCAACACCGTGCTGCTCGGCATGGTGGTGGAGAAGGCCAGTGGCCAGTCGATCCAGGACTACCTGCAGCAGCAGGTGATCGCCCCGGCCGGACTGCAGCACACGGTCTTCCCGACCGACGCGTCGTTCCCCGAGCCGCACGCGCGCGGCTACACCAACCAGACGCCGAACGGTTCGATCGTGGACGCGACCGACTGGAACCCGTCCTGGGCGTGGGCGGCCGGGGCCATGATCTCCAACCTCGCCGATCTGCAGACCTGGGCCCAGGTCCTGGCCACGGGCTCCCTGCTGAGCCCCGGCACCCAGGCGCAGCGGATGCAGGCGCTGCCGACCGGCTACCCCAACACGGGGTACGGCCTCGGGGTGTTCGTGGACAACGGATGGGTCGGGCACAACGGGTCGCTGCCCGGCTACCAGAGCCTGGTCCTCTACCTGCCGTCCGCCAAGGCCACGCTGGTGGTGCTGACCAACACCGATGTGGGGTACCAGGGTTCGGAGAACTCGACGCTCTTCGGTGAGGAGATCACCCGGATCGTGACGCCCGGAAACGTCTTCTCGCTGCCGGCGATGCCGTCGACGTCGGCGTCGCCCTCCTCGTCCGGATCCCCGTCGGCGTCGCCGTCCGCGTCGCCGTCCGGGTCGCCGTCGGGGTCGCCGTCCGGATCCCCTGCGGGGTCACCCTCCGGCGCCTCGCCCGGCTCGCCGTCGGCACCGGCCTCGGGGCCGTCGTCCGTCCCGCCCTCGGGGCCCTCGGTGTCTTCGGTGCCCGCGTCCGGCTCCGGGCTGCCGGGGGCCGGTGTGTCCTGACGGTGCCGAGGCGGACAGCGCCGAGGCGACGGGACGGATCCGGGCCGGTCGGGGCGGCCGGCCCGGATCCGGGTGCCCGGCGGGTGGCGGGTCAGCCGCGCAGCTCGGCGAGGACGGCGTCGTTGAACTGCGGCCAGACCTCGGCGGCCCACGGCCCGAAGTCCCGGTCCGTCAGGGCGACACAGGCGACGCCGACGGCCGGGTCGACCCACAGGAAGGTGCCCGACTGGCCGAAGTGGCCGAAAGTCTCGGGTGAGTTGGCGGTGCCGGTCCAGTGCGGCGACTTCTCGCCGCGGATCTCGAAGCCGAGCCCCCAGTCGTTCGGACGGCGGTGCCCGAAGCCCGGCAGGACACCGCTCAGACCCGGGTACGCGACCTCGCGGGTGGCCGCGCGCACGGTGGACGGGTCCAGCAGCGTGGGCGCCTGCAGCTCGGCGGCGAAGCGGGTCAGGTCGGCCAGGGTGGAGAGGCCGCCCGCGCCGGCCGGGGAGCGGTGGGCGGTGTTGATCAGGGTGGCCCGCATGCCCAGCGGCTCGAACACGGCCTCGGCGGCGTACTGCGCGAAGTTGATCCCGGCGGCCTTGGTCAGGGCGTCGGCCAGTACGTCGAACCCGGCGTTGGAGTAGAGCCGCCGGTTGCCGGGCTCGGCCATCGTCCGGTGCTCGTCGAAGGCCAGGCCCGAGGTGTGCGCGAGCAGGTGCCGGACGGTCGAACCCGCGGGGCCCGCCGGGTCGTCCAGTTCGAACACCCCCTCCTCGACCGCGACCAGCACCGCGTACGAGGTGAGCAGCTTGGTCACCGACGCCAGCGGGAACAGCCGCTCCCGGGGCCCGTGTTCACCCAGTACGGCGCCGTCCGCGCCACGTACCACGGCGGTTGCCGCGTTCGGCACCGGCCAGTCCTCGATCATCCGCAAGCTCTGCATGCGCCGACTCTAACCAGCCGGGCAGGAGTGCCGGGTGGGAGGCTTGCTTAGAGTGCGCTCCAACTCGGTAGCTTCATAGTCATCGCCGAACGACGGGGGGCCACCATGGCAATGATTTCACCGCTCGAAGCCGGTTCGCCCAGCTGCTCCGACGCCTACCGCACGACGGGTTCGCAGGCCGACCGCACCCCGCGGCACAGCATCAGCGAGGTCGCCTCGGCCAGCGGCCTGACCGCCCACACCCTGCGCTGGTACGAGCGGATCGGCCTGCTGGACCCGATCGACCGTTCGTACTCCGGCCAGCGCCGGTACAGCGACGCGGACCTGAGCCGGCTCGGCTTCCTCAACCGGCTGCGGCTGACCGGGATGCCGGTGGCCGACATGCTCCGCTACGTGGAGCTCGCCAGGGCCGGCGACGACACCGTCGAGGCCCGCCGCGACCTCCTGATCGAGCACCGCGAGGAGGTCCGGCAGAAGATCGCGGACCTGCACGCGACCCTCGCGGTCCTCGACTACAAGATCAACATCTATACGGGTCTCCGGCACGACCAGTGCGCTCCGCACGGCCACGGTGACCTGACCGACCTGAACGACCAGCACGATCAGAGCGACAGGAAGAAGCAGAGCGCATGACTCTCCCCACCGCTGTTCTCGGCAACAACGGCCCCGTCGTCGGCATCCAGGGCCTCGGCTGCATGGGCATGAGTGAGTTCTACGGCCCGACCGACACCACGGAGGCGCTGGCCACCCTGGACGCCGCCCTCGACCTCGGCGTCACCCTGTTCGACACCGCCGACATCTACGGCTCCGGCGCCAACGAGGAGCTGATCGGCGCCTTCATCCGCGCCAACCGCGACCAGGTCGTGCTCGCCACCAAGTTCGCCATCGAGCGCCGTGCCGACGACCCCGCCTACCGGGGCATCAGGAACGACCCCGCGTACATCCGCGCCGCCGTGGACGCCTCGCTGCGCCGCCTCGGGGTGGACGTCATCGACCTGTACTACATGCACCGCCGTGACCCGAACGTGCCGCTGGCCGAGTCGGTCGGTGCGATGGCCGAGCTGGTCGAGGCCGGGAAGGTGCGGCACCTCGGGCTGTCCGAGGTGACCGGCGCCGAGCTGCGCGAGGCGTACGCCGTGCACCCGATCGCCGCCGTCCAGTCGGAGTGGTCGATCTTCTCCCGGGACGTCGAGCACACCGCCGTGCCCGCCGCCGCCGAGCTCGGGGTCGGCTTCGTGCCGTACTCGCCGCTCGGGCGGGGCTTCCTGACCGGGTCGTTCAAGGCCGCCGAGCAGCTCTCCGAGGGCGACTACCGGCGCGCGCACCCGCAGTTCAGCGGGGACAACGCGACCCGGAACGCGGCGCTGGTCGAGCCGATCCAGAAGATCGCCGCCGAGCGGGGCGTCAGTGCGGCCCAGGTGGCACTCGCCTGGGTGCACCAGCGGGCCGAGGTGCACGGGCTCACCGTGGTGCCGATTCCCGGGACCCGCAAGCGCTCCCGGCTGGCCGAGAACACCGCGGCGGCGACCCTGCGGCTGAGCCCGGAGGAGCTCGTCGAGCTGGAGCCGATCGCCGGGCGGGTGACGGGTGACCGGTACGCCGACATGAGCTTCACCTCCGCCGGCCGGGAGTAGCCGCACCGGACGGGAGCGGGCGCACCGGCCCGGGTGCGGGGACGGGGCCCGGGGCCGGGCGCCCGTCCCCGGACCTCCGGGGTGTCAGACCCGGCGGCCCAGCCAGCCGGCGAGGCGGATGTAGGCGTCGGCGCCGGGCGGGACGGGCTGGACCGCGGCGAACGGCACTCTGCCGCCCCGCCGTTCACCGGGCGCGAAGCGGCGGGCAAGCGGGAGGCAGGCGTGCGCCAGCTGCTCGTCGAGGGGGATGCCGGGGGCGACGGCCTGCGCGATGTCCCAGGAGTGGGCGGTGGCCTCCACCACGTACCCGGCGAGGGCGGCCCGGCCGGAGAGTTCGTCCCACGGCACCACCGCGATCCGGTCGAGCGCGGCGGCGTCCGCCCACGCGGCGGTGAACCGGGCCCGCGCCAGCATGAAGGCGTCCGCCCACTCGGCGTCCCCGATCGCCTCGGCCCAGGACGGCACCTCCTCGGCCCGCCCGCCCTCGCCGACGTAGGCGATCCGGTGGACGCCGCCGACGGTGTGGCTGAGCAGTGCCCGCAGGTCGTACCGGCTGCACGGGGTCGGCACGGTGAGCAGCTCGGGCGTCACCACCGAGAACAGCCGCTCCAGCTGGTCCAGGGCGCGCTGGTAGAGCACTCGGGGGTCGTCGGGGGTGTCCATGGTGGGTGAGTCCGTTTCTCGGGCAGGTTATACGTATCGAGAACACTCTGCTGGAAAAACTTGACACCCGCTGTCAGGTTTTCGGCCTGTCCCGGTTAGGCTCGGGCCCCGTGAAAGCTGACCGGCTGCTCTCGATCCTGTTGCTGCTGCAGACCCGGAGGCGGATCCCGGCGGCCGAGCTGGCCGAGCGGATGGAGGTGTCCGTCCGCACCATCTACCGGGACGTGGAGGCGCTGTCGGCGGCCGGTGTGCCGGTGTGGACCGAGCGCGGGCGGTACGGCGGGGTCAACCTGCTCTGCGGGTACCGCACCGACGTCACCGGGCTCACCGCGGAGGAGGCCCGGGCGCTCTTCGTCCTGCTCGCGCCGGACGCGCACGACGCCCTCGGGCTGGGCAGCGCGCTCGGCTCGGCGCTGCGCAAGGTGATGGCTGCGCTGCCGCCGGTCCACCGCCCGGCCGCCGAGCGGACCTTCGAACGCATCCTGGTCGACCCCAAGCACTGGATGCGGGGCGAGCCGGTGGCCGTCGACCTGGCCGAGCTGCAGCGCGCGGTCTTCGCCGACCGTCGGCTGCGGCTGGGCTACTGGCACTGCGGCGCGGACGAGCCGACCGAGCACACCGTGGACCCGTACGGGCTGGTGAACAAGGCCGGGGTCTGGTACCTGGTCGCCGACCTCGACACCGAGCCGGGACTGTTCCGGGTCTGCCGGATCACGGCGGCGGTGACGCTGGAGGAGCCGGTGCGGCGGCGGGCCGACCTCGCCCTGGCGGAGGTCTGGGGCGCGCTGCGCGAGCAGATCGAGCACCCGCCGGACGAGATCAGGGTCACCGTCCGGGTGCACCGCAGGCGGCTGGGCCAGATCCAGCAGATCCACGGCACCCAGGTGACCCCCGCGCAGCCGGCCGGCGCGGTCCTGGTCGACCCGGACCGGATCGGCTGGCCGGTGACGGCCGTCGACCGGTGGACGGAGCTCGAACTGGGATTCGGCGCGCTCGTGGAGGTGCGCTCGCTGCTGGCCTTCGGCACCGATGTCGAGGTGGTCGCGCCGCCGCAGGCCCGGGCCGAACTCGCCCGGGCCGTCGAGGAGATCGCCGCCTGCTACGGCCGGGGCCCGGACCGGGTCTGATCCGGCCGGACCGCCGTGCCGCCGCGTCAGGCGGTGGTCGGCGGGTGGCTGACGCTCCCGTACCGGCCGAGCGCGATGTCGCCGAAGTTGTGCAGGCTGGAGGTGTTCGGCGCGAAGTAGCCGGTGTGGCCGGACGCGCCGGTGGAGGAGACCCGGATCGCCCCGAAGTCCTCGCCGGTCGGGTCGGCGCCGTGGCCGAGGCCGCCGACCTCCAGGTACGGGACGTTGCCGATCCAGTCGGTGGGGTTGCGGGCCGCCCAGACCCGGACGCCGTCGCCCAGCTCGGCGGCGCTCTGCACGCCCATCCCCGGGCTGCCGAAGACGACCAGGTCGGTGGCCTGGCCCGCGTGGATCCTCGGCGCTGCGACGCCGCAGACCACGGAACCGTACGAGTGGCAGAACAGCGCCGGCGGGGTGTCCGGGTGGCTGGTCGCGCGCAGCCCGTCGAGCAGGCGCTCCAGCCGGGGCGCGCCGACCTCGGCGAGCCGGGAGGTGACCGCGTCCGGGCCGAGGCCCAGGGGGGTGACGTAGCCCGTCCAGGCGATCACGGCGGTGCGGGTGGCCGGGGACTGCCGGTGCTCCTCGTCGAGCAGGGCGCGGGCCATGCCGGAGGGGGAGCGCAGCGGGTCGGTGGGCTGGTCGAAGTGCGCGAGGTCGGCGTCCGAGCCGGGGACCAGCACCGCGACCCGCTCGGCCGAGGCGAGGTCGCCGTAGACCTCGCTGACCAGGCCGCGGCCGCGCGGGTCGAAGGCCAGGATCTGGCGGCCGGGGGCCAGCAGCTCCTCGCTGTTGTCGGCGCGCAGCTTGGCGGCGGCGCGCTCGCCCGCGCTCTGCCGCTGGTCGTTGGCGCGGTTGCGCGCCTTGTCCATCTCGGCGGTGATGGCCAGCCGGTTGGCCTGGTATCGCAGCTTGAGCGGTGCGCCGTCGAGGTTGCCGACCACCAGCGGGTAACGGACCACGAGGCGGGTGGCCTGCTCGGGCGTGAGGGAGGCGAAGAAGGCCGAGACGGTGCGGGCGTCGGCGCCGGCCGGGTCGGGCAGGGCCCGGCCCAGCGAGTGGTCGGCCGCCCACTCGGCACTGCCGGCCGGCGGGGTGGAGATGGCCAGCTGCTCGTTGGCTGCGGCGGCCTGTGCGGCGGCGGCTCCGGCGTCCACCAGGACCGCGCAGCCCGCGAACGCCCCTATCAGGACGCGCTTGATGCGCCTGCGCCGCGCTGCCGTGTACTGGCTGAGCCTGCGTTTCGTCAGCCTTCGCTGCAAGCCGTCAACTCCCTCGGACCCGTGACCGTCACAGCGGGCCGGGCCCGATGGTGGTACGACCGCCAACTACTCGTCAGCCAGGTTAGGGGCTCCGAGCGGCGGCCGTGCAGGGTGCAAACTGTGCGATGGATCACATGGCGCCGCGCCGCGCCTCGAATTCCTTGACCAGACGCTTCGGAGCGGTGCTGCGCCAGGCCTCCGTCATGAGGTCGCGGAGCTCGTCCCGGTCCACTGTGGCAAGGCTCACCAGCACCCATCCGTGTCGGCCGACGTAGGGCGCCACCGCGTAGGTGGCGGGGTCGGCGGCCAGCAGCTCGACCTGGTCCTCCTTGCTGGCCTTGACGCAGACCGAGCCGCCGTCGGGGTCGCCCATGGCGAAGATCTTCTCGCCGACCCGCAGCGTCACCTGTGTCTCCCAGGTGAGCCGCTCGGTGGTGTGCGGCAGGGCCAGGCCCATGGTCAGGAACTGATCGAACGTCACCATGCCGTCAGCGTAGAGCGGGCCACCGACAACACCCGGGACCGGTCGCCCGGGGCCGGTGTCCGGAGCCGGTCCTCGGGCAGATCCTCGGCGCAGGTCCTCCGAGCCGGGTCACACCACCCCGAGGGCGTACACCGCGAAGAGTGCCGCCGCCGCGCCCGCCGCCGCCCTGACCGGCCCGCGCAGGCCCCAGGGGCCGTCGAAGCGCCGGGCGTACCGCCCGATCGCCGCCAGGACCAGCCCGAACAGCGGGAGCCAGGCCAGCCGGGCCAGCACCCAGCCCGCGGAGTCCGGCGCGGTGGTCAGCCCCGGTACGGCGCCGCCCAGCCGCGAGGCGGTCAGGGCCACCGAGTACATCGCCGTCTGGTGCCAGCAGAAGATGGTCATCGCGGACAGGTTGACCACCACCACCGGCAGCCACAGCAGCGGCCGGCGCAGCAGGCGCGCGATCCGCTCCCGCAGCAGCATCGCGGCACCGCACTGGAGCGCCGCCAGGGCGAGCACCAGCAGGGACGGCGGGTGCGAGTTGGTCCGGTCCTGGCCGGGTACGCCCACCATGCTCGCCGGGTAGTGGAAGACCAGCAGCAGGACCGCGAACAGCGTGGTGCCGCCCAGCAGCAGCGTCCGGGCCCCGGCCCGCCCGATCCGGCCCTGCGCCCAGGAGACGCCCAGCTGGTAGCCGAACATCCAGCCCGGCACCAGGTTCACCAGTGCCAGCCAGGACGGCATCGCCCCGGCCCACGGGCCGTACCGCAGCAGGTCCACCAGTGCGACGGTGCCCAGCAGCGGAGCCGCCGCCCAGCCGCCCAGCCGCCGCCCGGCGGCCACGCAGTACGGGGTGAGCGCGGTCAGCCCCAGGTACACGCCGATGTACCAGAGCGGCTGCACCACCAGGACCGTCCCGGTCCGTACCGTGCCCTGCGGCACCCCGAGCACCCCCAGCAGCGGGATCAGCACCGCCCACACGGCGGCCACCCCGAGCACCGGGCGCAGCAGCCGGACCGTGCGCCCGCGCAGCCACTCCAGGGTGCCCGCGCCGCGTGCCCCGGCCCGCTCCAGCGAGCGCACCGAGGAGTACCCGCCGACCAGGAAGAACACGCCGAGCAGCTGCAGGCCCCAGCTGAGCGGCGCGAAGAAGCCGAGCGAGGCGAGCGGGCTGGCGTTGTGCAGCACACCGCCTCCGAGGGTGAGGCCGCCGAGCAGCCAGTGGCCGACCGGGACGGCGAGCAGCGCGAGCGCGCGCAGCCCGTCCAGGGCGCGGTCGCGGTCGGCGGGGGTCCGGGCCGCGACCCGGGCGGCGGAAACGCGCAGACGGTCAACGGACATCGCGGCACTCCTGGCTCTGCTGGGTTCGGTTGCGGCTGCTCCGGTCGGTGCAGTCGACGGGGGAGCGCTCGCCGAGGGCGACGGCGGCATAGCCGGCCAGTGAGGCGGTGCCCGGGGCGAAGTAGCCGCTGTGGCCGTGCGAGCCGGCCGAGGGGATCACCCGGGCGCCGAAGCCCGGGGCGGTCGGGTCCGCGCCGTGGCCGAGACCGAGCACCGAGACGTGCGGGACGTCGCCGATCCAGTCGGTGGGGTTGCGCTCGGTGGCCCAGAGCGGCACCCGCAGGGCCCGCGCGTCGGGGATGTCCATCCCGGGCGAGCCCAGCACCACCATGTCGAAGACCTGCTCCGGGCTCGGGTCGGCCAGCCCGCAGACCGCGGAGCCGTAGCTGTGGCAGAACAGCGCGAGCGGCCCGGTGACCGGTGCGAGACCGGACAGGAAGCGGTTCAGCCGGGCCGCGCCCGACCGGGCCAGACCGGCGGTCGCCGCGTCGATGCCCACACCGACGGGCGTGGTGTAGCCGGCCCAGGCGACGACCGCCACCTGGTCCCCGGTGGCCTGCCGCAGCGACCGGGCCATGCCGGCCGGGGTGCCGTACGGGTCGGTGGTGCGGTCGAAGGTCATCAGGTCGACGTCCGAGCCGGGTACCACCACCGCGGTACGGGCCGCGGTGGTGAGGTCCCCGTACACCTCGGCGATCTGGCCGCGGCCGCGCGGGTCGAAGGCGAGGACCTGACGGCCCGCCAGCGACGCGTAGCGGGCGGCCCGCTCAGCTGCGGCGCGCTGCCGGTGGGGGCTCACCGCCGGGTCGGTGGCGCGGGCCAGCTCGTGCCTGCGCTCCTCGGCCAGCGCCAGCGCGTTGGCCCGGTAGCGCAGCTCGATCGGTGCGCCGTCGAGGTTGCCGACCACCAGCGGGTGGCGGGCTGCCAGGGCGTCGCGCTGCGCCGTGGTCAGGCCGGCGAAGAACCGGGCCACCTCGGCGGGCGGGGCCTCGGCGGGGTCCGGCAGACGCACCCCCAGGGCGTTGTCGGCCACCCAGGCCGCGCTGCCCTGCGGCGGCCCGGTCACCGGCGTCTGGCTGTCCGCCGCCGCTGCCCACCCGCCGGTTCCCGCCAGCACCGCGGCCACCGCCGCGGCTGCCGCCAGCCCCCGTCTGAACCGACCCGCCATCGCCAACTTCCTCTCCTCGGACCGAACGGAGAGGAAGGTAGGAAGACGACGCCCCGTCAGACGTCACCCTGCGGGGCCAACCACGGACTCATACCCTGGTGCCAGGAGTACCGGCCGCCGGCCGTGCGGCCGTGCCGGGGCCCGAGCTGCGGGTACCTGGGGTGAGGGTGCGTGAGCGGGCGGGGCGGTCCCCGGGCGGTGCGTGGGCGTGCGGGGTTACTGGCCCGGGGTGACCAGGCCGGACTCGTAGGCCAGCACGACGGCCTGGGCGCGGTCACGGAGGTCGAGCTTGGCGAGGATGCGGCCGATGTGGGTCTTGACGGTCTGCTCGGCGACGACGAGGCGGTCGGCGATCTGCTGGTTGGAGAGGCCGCGGGCGATCAGTTCGAGCACCTCGGTCTCGCGGGGGGTGAGCCCGTTGAGACGCAGCCCGGGGTCGCGGCGCGGTGCGGGCCGGGTGCGGGCGAAGTCCTCGATCAGGCGGCGGGTGACGGAGGGGGCCAGCAGCGCCTCGCCGGCGGCGACGACCCGGACGGCGGCGATCAGGTCGGCGGGCGGGGCGTCCTTGAGCAGGAAGCCGCTGGCCCCGGCGCGCAGCGCCTCGTACACGTAGTCGTCGACGTCGAAGGTGGTCAGCATCAGCACCTTCGGGCGGTGGACGACGCCGGGCGGGGGGTCGAGCAGGCGGCGGGCCGCCTCCAGGCCGTCCATCTCGGGCATCCGGACGTCCATCAGCACCACGTCGGGGTGGGTGCGCCCGCTGGCCTCCAGGGCCTGCCTGCCGTCGGCGGCGTCGCCGACCACGTCGATGTCGCTCTGCGCGTTGAGCAGTGCCGCGAATCCGGCCCGGACCATCGCCTGGTCGTCGACGATGAGTACGCGGATGGTCATGTGCCGGGCTCCTCGGGCTGGTTGACGGGCAGGACGGCCGCCACGCGGAAACCGCCGTCGGGCAGCGGTCCGGTGTCCAGCCTGCCACCCAGCAGCCGGACGCGTTCACGCATTCCCACCAGCCCGTGCCCGGTGCCCTCGGGCGACTCGATGCCCGCCTCGGCGGCGCCGTCGGGAGCGCCGGCGTTGACCACGGTGATCCGCAGGGTGTCGTCCTCGGCGGCGATCGAGACCCAGACCGCGGCGCCGGGCGCGTGGCGGACCACGTTGGCCAGTGCCTCCTGGACGATCCGGTACGTGGACAGGCCCACGGCCTGCGGGAGTTCGCCGAGCGCACCGACCGCCTCGGCGACGGTCAGCTCGGCCCGCACCCCGGCCCGGGCGACGGTGCCGACCAGCTCGGCGAGGCGGTCCAGGCCGGGCTGCGGGGTGCGGTCGGGGGCGCTCTCCTCACTGCGCAGGACGCCGAGCAGCCGCCGCATCTCGGCGAGCGAACTGCGGGCGGCGGCGGCGATGGTGCCGAACTCCTCGGCCGCCTCGGGCGGCAGCCCGGCGATCCGGTAGGGGGCGCTGTCCGCCTGCACGGTGATCACCGACATGTGGTGGGCCACCACGTCGTGCAGCTCGCGGGCGATCCTGGCGCGCTCCTCCAGCAGCGTGCGCCGCCCGCGCTCGGCCTCGCTGATCTGCTCCTGCTCGGCGAGCAGCCGCCGGGCCTCGCCGCGTCCGCGCAGGCTCCAGCCGAGCACCAGCACGGTCCCGCCGAGCACGATCGGCAGCGGGGCGCCGGCGTCCCCGGCCCGGGTGAACCCGGCCCCGGCGGCGGCCGTCGTCAGCGCGGTGACCAGCCAGACGGCCAGCAGGGTGCGCCCGCTCTCGCGCAGGGACAGCGCCAGCATCAGGAAGAGGTACCCGATCAGCGTGGTGACCGGCCAGGGCCAGGGGCCCACCCCCGCCGGGGTGCTCGCCGTCACCACCGCCCCGGCGACGGAGGCCGGGAACACCACCCACCAGACCGCCAGCGGCCGGGTGACCGCCGCGAGCAGCGGTGCGCTCTGGGCGACGGCGAGCGCTGCCGCGGTCGGGACCGCCAGCAGGTAGCCGTGGTGCAGCAGCACGGTCCCGGTCGGGATCAGCACTGCCAGCAGTGCGACCGCCACCAGGTACGGCAGGCTGCGCACCCAGCGGCGGCGGGCGGTGCCGAGCAGCGGTGCGTGGCCGCCGGTCGGGGTGACCAGGGCGTGTCCGAGCAGGGCCGGCAGTGCGGCCAGGGCGGACGGGACGGAGGAGAGCTGACGGATCTTCATCCCGGCCCAGGGTAGGGGCCGGGCCGGGGCGGGGCGTCGTACGGGAGTGCTGTCCCGCGGGTAGTACCCGGGTATGACCCCGGGCCCGCTCAGCGCCGCCAGGAACCGGCCAGCGCGGGCCCGAGCTGGTCGAAGTGGTGCTCGATCAGGGCGATCATGCCGTCCGGGCCGCCCTGGTGGGAGGCGGCGTCGGAGTTCCAGGAGAGGTGGGAGAGCCGGACGACCGCGCCGAAGACGGCGGCCAGCAGCCGGGGGCGCAGGTCGGTGACCGGGTCGAGGCCCTCGCGCTCGGCCAGGATGACGGCCACCTGGCGCTCCTGCTCGGCGGTGTGCCGCAGGTGGGCGGCGAGCAGCGTGGGCGTGCTCTCGATGAGTTCGAAGAGTTCCAGCGCGGCGGTGACGCTGCCGGGGCCGGCGTGTTCCACGCTGCCGAGGCTGCGCCACGCCTCGGTGATGGAGGCGCGCATGGCCTCCAGCGGGTTCTCCTCGGCGGGGCGGCGGCGCAGGCACTCGATGAAGAAGTCCTCGGCGTCGGCCATGACGGCCAGCGCGACCTCCTCCTTGTTCTCGAAGTAGCGGAAGAAGGTGCGCTGGGAGACGTCCACGGTGGCGGCGATCTCGTCGACGGTGGTGCGGCCGTAGCCGTGGACCAGGAACAGCCGGTGCGCCGCCTCGACCAGGGAGTCCCTGGTGCGCTGCTTCTTGCGTTCGCGCAGCCCGAGGACCCGGCAGCCGGGGTCGGTGGTCGCTTCGGTGAGCTGCGCGGCCATACGCGGACGCCTTTCGGGGGGAGGGAGTGGTCGGCATCACCACGATAGCGTTCTGACATATGGCACCAAACAGCACAAGTCATTGTTTGCCGAATGTCAGCCACTGACATAATGTCGTACGTCAGTGGCGCCCGTCGGGCCGGACGACTCGTGGGGACGGGTGGGCCGGGGCGCCACTTGCCATGTCTCTCGGGCTCCGGAGGGCCAGCTATGAGTCAGTCCGTCGTCAACACGGAGAAAGCGGACCTGCCGCCGCAGCGCGGTGGTCTGCCGGGGGAGCGGCGGGGACTGCAGGGCCACCCGTGGCTGACGCTGCTCACGGTCGCGGTCGGCGTGATGATGGTCGCGCTGGACGGCACCGTCGTCGCCATCGCCAACCCGGTCATCCAGACCGACCTGGGTGCCTCGCCCGCCGACATCCAGTGGGTCACCAGCGGCTATCTGCTGGCGCTCGCGGTCTTCCTGATCACCGCGGGGAAGATCGGCGACCGGTTCGGCCACAAGGCGACCTTCCTGGTCGGCGCGACCGGCTTCGCCGCCACCTCGGCCGCGATCGGCTTCGCCACCAACATCCAGACGGTGATCGCCTTCCGCGTCCTGCAGGGCCTGTTCGGCGCGCTGCTGCAGCCCGCCGCGCTCGGCCTGCTGCGCGGCGCCTTCCCGGCGGAGAAGCTGAACATGGCGATCGGCATCTGGGCCGGCGTGATCGGTGCCTCCACCGCGGCCGGCCCGATCGTCGGCGGCCTGCTGGTGGAGCACGTCAGCTGGCAGTCGGTCTTCTTCATCAACGTCCCGGTCGGCCTGGCGGCCCTGCTGCTCGGCCTGTGGATCCTGCGTGACGTACGGGCCGAGAACGCCGTGAAGTCCTTCGACGTCCCCGGCATCGTGCTGCTGTCGCTGGCGATGTTCGCGCTGGTCTGGGGCATCATCAAGGCCCCGACCTGGGGTTGGGGCGACTCGGCCACGCTGCTCTTCCTCGGCGGCGCGATCCTCGCGATGGTGCTCTTCGCGCTCTGGCAGACCCGCGCCAAGGAGCCGCTGATCCCGCTCGGCCTGTTCCGCTCGGTGCCGCTCTCGGCCGGCACGCTGCTGATGATCCTGATGGCCTTCGCCTTCTTCGGCGCGATCTTCTTCGTCACCTTCTACCTGCAGAACGTGCACGGGATGACCCCGGTCCAGGCCGGTGTCCACCTGCTGCCGATGACCGGAATGATGATCGTCGGTGCCCCGGCAGCCGGTGCCGCGATCGGCAAGATCGGCCCGCGCATCCCGATCGTCACCGGCATGCTGCTCACCACCGTCGCCATGTACGGGATGTCCACCCTGGACACCGGCTCGGGCACGGGTGTCATGTCGCTCTGGTTCGTGCTGATGGGCCTGGGCATCAGCCCGGTCATGGTCGGCGCCACCGAGGTGATCGTCGGCAACGCCCCGATGGAGCTGTCCGGTGTGGCCGGCGGCCTGCAGCAGTCCGCGATGCAGGTCGGCGGCAGCCTGGGCACCGCCGTGCTCGGCGCGGTGATGGCCTCCAAGGTCTCCAGCGCGCTGCCCGGCAACTGGTCCAGGGCCGGGCTGCCGCCGGTCGAGGGCGCGCAGGGCGAGCAGCTCAAGCAGGCCGCCCAGCTGGGCATCGCCCCGCCGGCCCCGCAGGGCACCCCCGAGCAGGCGGTGCACGCGATGGCGGACGCGGTGCACAGCTCCTTCGTCAGCGGCATGTCGATGGCCTTCGCGGTCGCCGCGGTGGTCGCCTTCGCCGCGGCGCTGCTCGGCCTGCTGACCAAGCGGGGCGCCAACGACGCCGGGCCCGCCGTGCACGTCTAGCCGCCCGTCCGGCTCGGCGGCCGGACACCCGTACGGCTCACCCGGGGGCGCGGGGAACCGCGCGACGATCCGCCGACGAGGCGGACCGGCCGCGTGCACGGTTCCCCGCGCCCCCGGGCCGGTCTGCGTCCCCGGGCCTCAGGGCCCGCAGGCGGGGGCCTGGTCGTCGGTGGCGCGTCTGGCGCCTCTGACGGCGGCGCCCTGGACGTATCTGACGCGCTCCTCGCGCTCCAGGTCCGGGAACCAGTACCGCAGTTGTAGCTGTGCCTCGACGGGGGAGAGGTGAAGCTCGGTGAGCAGGAACTCGGCCTTGGCGATGATCTCCTCGTGCACGGCAGCCTCCTTCGGGATGAGCCCGGAACGATTCTGCCGCCGCCGCGGTGATCCGGCGCCCGTTGTTCGGCCTACCGGGAACCGCGGGCCCGCTGGAAGCGCCCGACGCCGAGGTCCACGATCGGCTCCGGGTAGTTCCGCGGCCGCCGGTCGAGCAGCCACGGCCGGTGCACGGCGGCGCCCGGGATCCCGGCCAGTTCGGGCACCCAGCGCCGTACGTACGCGCCGTCCGGGTCGAAGCGCTTCGCCTGGACCAGCGGGTTGAGGACCCGGTTGGGGCGGGTGTCGGTTCCGGTCCCCGCCACCCACTGCCAGTTGAGCTGGTTGTTGGCGACGTCCCCGTCGACCAGCAGCGCGAGGAAGTGGGCCGCGCCGAGCCGCCAGTCCTGGTAGAGCGTCTTGGCCAGGAAGCTCGCGGTCAGCAGCCGGGCCCGGTTGTGCATCCAGCCCTCGTGGGCCAGCTGGCGCATGCCGGCGTCGACGATCGGGTACCCGGTGCGGCCCTCCTGCCAGGCGGCGAGTTCGGCCGGGTCCCGGTGCCAGTGGTCGCCCCTGGGACGGTAGTCGGCGTGCGCGGCGTCCGGGCGGGCCGCCAGCACCTGGTGGTGGAAGTCCCGCCAGACCAGTTGCCGGACGAAGGCCTCGGCGCCCTCACCGCCGCGCCGGGCGGCCGAGTGGGACAGCTCGGTGGCGGAGAGGCAGCCGAAGTGCAGGTACGGCGAGAGCCGGGACGTCCCGTCGGCGGCCAGGTCGTCGTGCAGCTCCTCGTACCGCTCCACCGCCCAGTGCTGCCAGAGCTTGCGGCCGACGCCCTCGCCGCCCCTGGCCAGCCCCGGCGAGCTCGGCTCGACCACCGCCGGGCCGACGCCCTCGATGCCCTCGGGCACCCGTACGGCCCCCGGAGCGGGCAGCGGACGGCGGCGCTCGGCCTGGCGCCAGGCGCGCAGGTAGGGGGTGAAGACCGCGTAGTGGTCCTTCCCGGCCGGTGTCACGGCGCCCGGGGCGAGGGCGGTCAGGACCGCGTCGTGCACCCGCAGGCGGTCGCCGAGGGCGGCGCGCAGCCGGGCCTCCCGGCGCTGGGCGTAGCCGCTCACCCCGGCCGCCAGGTGCACGGCGACGGCGTCCGTGCGCCGGGCCAGGCCGACCGTCTGCGTCACCGCGTCACCGTGCCGCACCACCAGCCGGCCACCGCGCGCCCGCAGGCCCGAGTCCAGGTCGGCCAGGCAGTCGGCGAGGAAGGCGGCCCGGTTGGGGGCCGCGAAGTGGGCCGGGCCGTCCTCCAGGACGAACAGCGGCACCACCTCCTCGGCCTCGGCCAGGGCGGCGTGCAGGGCGGGATTGTCGTGCAGTCGGAGGTCCTGGGTGAACAGGACGAGAGCTACGGTCACCCGTTATGGCTACTACCGCGGCGGCCGCCGGGCCCGTCGACACACCGGGAGCGGGCCCACCGGGAGCGGGCCCACCGGGAGCGGGCCCACCGGGCACGCCGCCCACTCCTGAAGGCATCCGTGAAGGGCACGGTGGAACGCCCGAGGGCCGGACCTCCTGGATCAGGGAGTCCGGCCCTCGGGTGCTACGTCGGCAGACGGATCAGGCTTCGCCGCCGGCCGCGCCCGGGTCGGCAGCAGCCACGTCGAGCAGCTGGTAGCGGTCGATCGCGTCCTTCAGCGCATGACGCTCGATCTTGCCCTGCTTGGCGAGCTCGGTGAGCACGCTCAGCACGACCGACTGCGCGTCGATGTGGAAGAAGCGGCGGGCCGCACCACGGGTGTCGGCGAAGCCGAAGCCGTCGGCGCCCAGCGACTGCCACTGGCCCGGCACCCAGCGCGAGATCTGGTCCGGCACCGCGCGCATCCAGTCGGACACGGCGACGAACGGGCCCTCGGCGCCCTGGAGCTTGGCGGTCACGTACGGGACGCGCTGCGGCTCCTCCGGGTGCAGCAGGTTGAACTCCTCGGCCTCGACCGCGTCGCGACGCAGCTCGTTCCAGGAGGTCGCCGACCAGACGTCGGCCCTGACGTTCCACTCCTCGGCGAGGATGCGCTGGGCCTCCAGGGCCCACGGCACCGCCACGCCCGAGGCGAGGATCTGCGCCGGGATCTGGCCGGCCTCGCCGACCTGGTACCGGTACAGACCCTTGAGGATGCCGTCGACGTCGACGTTCTCCGGCTCGGCCGGCATCTGGATCGGCTCGTTGTACACGGTCATGTAGTAGAAGACGTCCTCGCCGTGCGGGTGCTCGGCGGTGGACCCGTACATCCGGCGCAGACCGTCCTGCATGATGTGCGCGATCTCGAAGCCGAACGCCGGGTCGTACGCGACGACACCCGGGTTGGTCGAGGCGAGCAGCTGCGAGTGGCCGTCCGCGTGCTGGAGGCCCTCACCGGTCAGCGTGGTGCGACCGGCGGTGGCGCCGATCACGAAGCCGCGGGCCAGCTGGTCGGCCATCTGCCAGAACTGGTCGCCGGTGCGCTGGAACCCGAACATCGAGTAGAAGACGTAGACCGGGATCAGCGGCTCGCCGTGCGTGGCGTAGGACGAACCGGCGGCGATCAGCGAGGCGGTGCAGCCCGCCTCGGAGATGCCGTCGTGCAGCATCTGGCCGGTCGGGGACTCCTTGTACGCCAGCAGCAGCTCGCGGTCGACCGACTCGTAGGTCTGGCCGAGCGGGTTGTAGATCTTGGCGGACGGGAAGAGCGAGTCCATGCCGAAGGTGCGGTACTCGTCCGGGGCGATCGGCACGAAGCGGTTGCCGATGCCCTTGTCACGCATCAGGTCCTTGAGCACCCGGACGAACGCCATGGTGGTGGCGATGGTCTGGTTGCCGGAGCCCTTCTTGACGCCCTTGTAGGCGTCGTCGCCCGGGAGCACCAGCTGGCGCGGCCGCACCTTGCGGGTCGGCACGTAACCGCCGAGCTCGCTCCGGCGGTCGTGCATGTACTGGATCTCTTCGGAGTTGCGGCCCGGGTGGTAGTAGGGCGGGTAGCCCTCGTCGAGCTGCTTGTCCGTGATCGGCAGGTGCAGGCGGTCGCGGAAGCGCTTCAGGTCCTCGACCGTCAGCTTCTTCATCTGGTGAGTGGCGTTGCGGCCCTCGAAGTTGGGGCCCAGCGTCCAGCCCTTGACGGTCTGCGCCAGGATGACGGTCGGCTGGCCCTGGTGCTCGCGGGCGGCCTTGAACGCCGCGTAGATCTTCTTGTGGTCGTGGCCACCGCGACCCAGGTGCTGGATCTGCTGGTCGCTCATCGACTCGACCATCTGCCGCAGCCGCAGGTCGCCGCCGAAGAAGTGCTCGCGGATGTACGAACCGGTCTCGGTGGCGTAGGTCTGGAACTGGCCGTCCACCGTGGTGTTCAGCTTGTTGACCAGGACGCCGTCGCGGTCCTGCGCGAGCAGCGGGTCCCAGCTGCGGTCCCAGATCAGCTTGATGACGTTCCAGCCGGCACCGCGGAACTGCGACTCCAGCTCCTGGATGATCTTGCCGTTGCCGCGGACCGGGCCGTCGAGGCGCTGCAGGTTGCAGTTGACCACGAAGGTCAGGTTGTCCAGGCCCTCGCGGGCGGCCAGCGAGAGCTGGCCGAGCGACTCGGGCTCGTCCATCTCGCCGTCGCCGAGGAAGGCGTAGACGTGCGAGTCGGAGGTGTCCTTGATACCGCGGTGCTCCAGGTACCGGTTCATCCGGGCCTGGTAGATCGCACCGAGCGGGCCGAGGCCCATCGAGACGGTCGGGAACTCCCAGAAGTCCGGCATCAGCCGCGGGTGCGGGTAGCTGGACAGGCCGTACGGCGCCTTCGACTTCTCCTGGCGGAACGCGTCGAGCTGCTGCTCGCTCAGTCGGTCGAGGAGGAAGGCACGGGCGTAGATACCGGGGGAGGCGTGACCCTGGAAGAAGATCTGGTCGCCGGACGCGCCCTCGGCGTCCTTGCCCCGGAAGAAGTAGTTGAAGCCCACGTCGTAGAGGGACGCGGAGGAGGCGAAGGTGGCGATGTGCCCACCGACGCCGATGCCGGGACGCTGCGCCCGGGAGACCATCACGGCCGCGTTCCAGCGGGTCGCGTTGAGGACCTTGCGCTCGATCTCCTCGTTGCCGGGGAAGAAGGGCTCGTCCTTGGTCGCGATGGTGTTCACGTAGTCCGTGCTGCGCATCTCGGGCACGGCGACACGCTTCTCGCGGGCGCGCTCGATCAGGCGGAGCATCAGGTAGCGGGCGCGCTCACGCCCCCGCTCGTCGATGGCCGCGTCAAGCGACTCGAGCCATTCCGCGGTCTCCTCGGGATCGAAGTCCGGGACCTGACTCGGAAGGCCGCCAATGATGATCGGGTTGCGATCGGATCCGGAAGCCACGCTGTTCCTTCACTGTCGGACGTAACTGAGGTGTGTCGCGCCGCCTCCATCGTGTACCGCAACTCGGAGATCCGTCATCTCTACCGATCGGTAACCATTCCGTTCCAGGGGTTGATTTCCCTAGGGCGGTCAGGTCGGATGGTGTGTGACGTGGACATCGCTGTCCGCGTCGCTCACCACCGGTTGTTACGAAGAGGTGGTCCGACCTTGATGCCCGACCGTCCGATGGCGGGCGGTCGGGGTGAGGGCCAACAGGAGACTCTACGCCCGCCGGAGTGGTTACCCCGAAATGCGTTCGCATCTCGGTCACTTTCCGGGCCGGCGCGGCCGCCCGACCCGCAGCATCCCTGGGGCGTGCAGAAAAGGGCAAATCGGTGTGATTACCGACACATTCCACGGCGTGTCCCGCCCCGACACGTCAACCTTTGGGTGGGATCGGGGGTCGGGTACTTGCGCGAACCGCCGCGCACGTGTGGACTACGGCCACAGCCTCGGCATGAATGCCGAGCCGAATACTGGAGGTTATTCCCGTGAGCGCGACCGCGGACCCCGCGGACAAGTCCAACCCGGCGCACCGTCTCGGCTTCGAAGAGGGCCAGATCGTCCAGGAGCTCGGGTACGACGAAGACTGTGACCAGGAACTCCGCGAGGGCATCGAGGAGATCACCGGCACCGAGCTCGTCGACGAGGACTACGACGACGTCGCCGACGGCGTTGTGCTGTGGCACCGCGAGGAGGACGGGGATCTCACCGACGCCCTCGTCGATGCACTGGAGTACCTGGCGGAGGGCGGCCTGGTCTGGCTGCTGACCCCGAAGACGGGCCGGGACGGCCACGTCGAGGCGCACGAGATCGCCGATGCCGCCCGGACCGCCGGCCTCTCCCAGACCAGCTCCGCGGCCGTGGCCAAGGACTGGATGGGCACCCGCCTGGCCTCGCCGAAGGCCGCCAAGAGCGGCAAGCGCTGATCGCGGCCCTCGGCGACGGACGCCCGGCCCGGCCGTGAGCAGCGGCCCCTGACCACGGCGCCGGGCCCCGGCACGTCCCGGACCCCGCTGGAGCTTCCTCCAGTGGGGTCCGGCCGTTTCCGGCCCCGGTCTGTGGCTGTCGCCCGGCCCCTGTTCACCCAGGGCGAAACCCGGCCCGGGTGGTGGGACGGCGCTCACCCGAACGGCGGAACCGGCCCCGGCGGATGCGAGGATGCCGGTAGTCGCGCGGCCGTCTGGGCCGTGGCATCCGGTTAGGAAGGTCTCCGCATGGCCATCGAGGTCGGCACCAAGGCTCCGGACTTCGAGCTGAAGAACCAGCACGGCGAGCTGGTCAAGCTCTCCGACTTCCAGGGCGAGAAGAACGTCGTCCTGGTCTTCTACCCGTTCGCCTTCACCGGTGTCTGCACCGGCGAGGTGTGCGAGATCCAGAAGGAGCTGCCGCGCCTGCAGAACGACGCGGTGCAGGTCCTCGCGGTCTCCAGCGACTCGCCGTTCACCCTCCGCGTCTTCGCCGAGCAGGAGGGCCTGGAGTACCCGCTGCTCTCGGACTTCTGGCCGCACGGCGACGTCTCCAGGGAGTACGGCGTCTTCGACGAGGAGAAGGGCTGCGCGGTGCGCGGCACCTTCGTGATCGACAGGACCGGCGTGGTGCGCTGGTCGGTCGTCAACGGCCTCCCGGACGCCCGGGACACCAAGGAGTACCTGGCCGCGATCGACGCTCTCTGATCGCCCGGCCCTCCGGGGCCGGACCCCTCCGGCCCGGTGCGTCCTGGACGCGCCGGGCCGGATTGCCGTACGGGACGGGAACCCGGGCCTACGATCGGGCCGTTGTCGGAGAAAGCACGATTCTTGGAGGACCAGTGGGTGTCAGCCTGAGCAAGGGCGGCAATGTCTCGCTCACCAAGGAGGCCCCGGGCCTCACCGCCGTGGTGGTCGGCCTCGGCTGGGACGTCCGTACCACCACCGGGACCGACTTCGACCTGGATGCCAGCGCGCTGCTCTGCAACGAGGCCGGCAAGGTCGCCTCGGACAGCAACTTCGTCTTCTTCAACAACCTGAAGAGCCCGGACGGTTCGGTCGAGCACACCGGCGACAACCTGACCGGTGAGGGCGAGGGCGACGACGAAACCGTCAAGGTGAACCTGGCCGCGGTGCCGGCCGACGTGTCGAAGATCGTCTTCCCGGTCTCGATCTACGATGCGGAGAACCGCCAGCAGAGCTTCGGCCAGGTCCGCAACGCCTACATCCGCGTGGTGAACCAGGCCGGTGGCGCCGAGATCGCCCGGTACGACCTCTCGGAGGACGCCTCCACCGAGACCGCCATGGTCTTCGGCGAGCTGTACCGCAACGGCGCGGAGTGGAAGTTCCGCGCGATCGGCCAGGGCTACGCCTCGGGCCTGCGCGGCATCGCCCAGGACTTCGGGGTCAACGTCTGACCCGAGGTCGGGTGGGAGCCCGGCGGGTGGCCGGGTGAATAATCTTGTGGCCGGGGTCGGCGGGAGTTCGCTCCCACCGACCCCGGCCTCTGCTGTTCCCCGGCTCGCGGCGCCCCTGCGGGCGCCGGGCGCCGGAGTTCAGCAAGTTCAGCGGGTCGACAGCACCCGCTGCGGGCTGCGAGGGCGTACACCTGAGATGCGCCCGGCTGCGGCCCTGCGTGCTGCGCGAAATCCCGCGCGGCGCGCCGGACACAGCCCCGGGTACGGGGACGAGGGAGGAAGAACAGCCATGAGCGTCACGCTCGCCAAGGGTGGCAACGTCTCGCTGACCAAGGCCGCGCCGAATCTGACGCAGGTCCAGATCGGCCTGGGCTGGGACGACCGCTCCACCACCGGTGCGCCCTTCGACCTGGACGCGAGCGCCCTGCTCTGCTCCGGTGGCCGGGTGCTGGGCGACGAGTACTTCGTGTTCTACAACAACCTCCGCAGCCCCGAGGGCTCGGTCGAGCACCAGGGCGACAACCTGACCGGTGGCGAGGAGGGCGACGACGAGGTGGTCGTGGTCAACCTCGACCTCGTTCCGCCGCACGTCGACAAGGTGGTCTTCCCGGTGTCGATCTACGACGCCGACGCCCGACTGCAGAACTTCGGTCAGGTCAGCAACGCGTACATCCGGGTCGTCAACCTGACGGACAACCAGGAGATCGCGCGCTACGACCTGACCGAGGACGCCTCCACCGAGACGGCGATGATCTTCGGCGAGCTCTACCGCTACCAGGGCGAGTGGAAGTTCCGTGCCGTGGGCCAGGGTTACGCCTCCGGCCTGCGCGGCATTGCTCTCGATTTCGGCGTAAACGTAGAGTAAAGCTGCTCTACGTACAAGCATTTGAAAGGTACTAACCCGTGTTCCTCCGCACATTCGGATGGTCATTCGCCATCACGATCGTCGGTCTGATCGCTGCCGGTCTGATCTGGGGGGCCGAAGGGTTCGGCGTCGTGCTGATCCTCTCGGTCCTGGAGATCTCGCTGTCCTTCGACAACGCGGTCGTCAACGCCACCGTCCTGAAGCGGATGAACCCCTTCTGGCAGAAGATCTTCCTCACCGTCGGTGTGCTGATCGCTGTCTTCGGCATGCGGCTGGTCTTCCCGCTGGCGGTGGTCGCGTTGACGGCGCACCTCAACCCGGCCACCGTCGTGGAGCTGGCGCTCGACTCCGGCAAGACCCACGACGGCCACACCTACGGCCAGTTCCTGGAGCTGGCCAACCCGGCCATCGCGGCCTTCGGCGGCATCTTCCTGCTGATGATCTTCCTCGACTTCATCCTGGAGGAGAAGGAGTTCAACTGGCTGCGCTGGATCGAGAAGCCGCTGGAGAAGATCGGCAAGCTGGACGCGCTCTCCTCGGTGATCGCCCTGGTCTCGCTCGCCCTGGCGGCCAACTTCTTCGCCGGTGAGCACGCCGAGACGGTGCTGCTGGCCGGTCTGCTCGGCCTCACCACCTACCTGGCGGTGAACGGGCTCTCCGGCGTCTTCGAGTCCGGCCTGGAGGAGCAGGAGGAGGCCGAGGAGGCCGCCGAGCGCTCGGGCAAGTCGATCCTCCAGGTCGGCGGCAAGGCCGCGTTCTTCCTCTTCCTCTACCTGGAGGTGCTGGACGCCTCGTTCTCCTTCGACGGTGTGGTCGGCGCCTTCGCCATCTCCCAGGACATCTTCATGATCACCCTGGGTCTGGGCATCGGCGCGATGTACATCCGGTCGCTGACGGTCTTCCTGGTCCGCAAGGGCACCCTGGACGACTACGTCTACCTGGAGCACGGTGCGCACTACGCGATCGGTGCGCTGGCGCTGATCCTGCTGGCCTCGATCGAGTACCACATCCCGGAGATCGTCACCGGTCTGATCGGCGTCGCCTTCATCGGCGCGGCGCTGCTCTCCTCGATGGTCCGCAACCGGCGTGAGCAGGCGCTGGAGGGTGCCACGGGCTGAGCCCCGTCCCTTCCGGCACGCACCGGACGGCCCCCCGCACTGCTGGAGTGCGGGGGGCCGTTCTGCGTGCCGGTGCGGAGCCGGCCGGTTCAGGGGCGGCCGGTGCGGGGCTGGTGGGTTCAGCCGAGCTGCTTCTCGATGGCCCGCAGCTTGCGCTCCAGCGAGTCCAGTTTGGGCATCGCGAGGGTGTCGTCGTCGGCCGTCAGGTCGACGGCCGAGCCGAACGAGCCGAACGAGCTGACCGGGTCGGCCGGGGTGCTCGCGGTGGTGGTGCGGGAGCGGTGGCCGGTGGTGAGGGCGGTGCTCCCGGGCCGGGTGGCGCCGGTGGTGCGGGTGGAATCCTCGAACCGGGGGGAGGTCGCGTTCTCCGCTAGTGCAGGCTCCGTAGCGGTCTGGCCGTCTCCGGCCCGGGCTGCGGTCAGTGCGGGGACCTGGCGTCCGGCCCGGGCCCGGCCCAGCAGGCTGCCCTGCCGGGCGATGGCCTTGAGCTCGGCCCGCTCGCGGCGGTCGGCACTGCGGGCACGGGACTTGGCGTCCAGCTTGGACTGCCGCTCCTCGCGGACCTCCTCGACCGCCTCGTCCAGGCTGCGAACGTTCTCCAGCAGCATCAACGACCAGGCCGCGTACGTCTCGCGGGGTGCGCGCAGCCAGCGGACGATGCGGATCTGCGGCAGCGGGCGCGGTATCAGGCCCTGCTCGCGCAGCGCGGCCCGGCGGGTCTGCTTGAGCGCGCGGTCGAAGAGCACCGCCGCGGAGATCGACATGCCGGCGAAGAACTGCGGAGCGCCGTCGTGCGCACCGCCGCGCGGGGCGTGCACCCAGTTGAACCAGGCCGAGGCGAAGGCGAACAGCCAGACCAGCAGCCGTGATCCGAGCGCCGCGTCCCCGTGGCTGGCCTCGCGCACCGCGAGCACCGAACAGAACATGGCCGCACCGTCCAGACCGAACGGGACCAGGTACTCCCAGCCGCCGGAGAGGCCGAGGTTCTGCTGGCCGAAGCCCACCAGGCCGTGGAAGGAGAGCGCGGCCGCGACGCCCGCACAGCAGAACAGCAGGACGTAGGAGGCGATTCCGTAGACCGCCTCCTTGCGGCGACGGCGCTCCTCGCTGCGCTCCCAGGAGTCGGTGGTCTCGCCGGACTTGGTGCCCTTGAAGCGCAGCACGGTCACCAGGAGGGCGGTGAACAGCAGCGCGGCGCCGCCGACAACGGCCCAGACCAGCTGTATGGAGGAGAGGTTCATTGCGGCGGGGGCCTCGGCTTTCCGCAGGTCGGTGCGTTCTTTTGCAGCAGCGGGGGGAACGGAGCGGGCAGGGAAGGTACACCTGTGCGGCTGAACGATATCGCGTTCTGGAGCCGTGCACGGTACGGGAGTTGACTTACCGTCCGATCTGGGGACAGGTCGGACTTCCGGCGGTGTCTTCGACACCGCGTGGCGGGGTAGGGGTCTATGGCACGGTGGGGTCTGCTTCGGGCACGATGGGGCCCGTCGGGTGGCAGGCCGCTCGGCTGGGTTCGGGCTCGCCGGGACATGCCGGGCTTGCCGGGGTTTGGGGGAGGACACGATGGTCTCGGTCTGGGAGTTCCTGCGCGGGGAGCGCAGGACCTTCGACACGGGCGGTCAGAACAAGGTCACGCTGACCAAGTCCCAGCCGCAGCACGCGATCACGGGTCCCGCCGCGACCACCGGCTACCTCTACGTCAACCTGCACTGGACGGCCAGGACCGCCGACCGTGCCGCCGCCGCCAGGGGCGCGCTGCGCAAGCTCTTCGATCCGCGGATCCTGCGCCCGATGGAGCCCACCTCCTACCAGGGCCAGCAGGTCAACGTCGACCTCGACCTCGCCTGCATGTACGAACTCACCGACGGCACCCGGGGCGTGGTGCAGCCGCTCGGCAAGTACTTTGGCGACCTGCAGCGCCCGCCGTACATCAAACTGAGCGGCGACGACGTCTACGGCGCCCCCTCCGGCGAGACGATGTACGTCAACCTGGAGAAGAAGGACCAGTTCAAGCGTCTGCTGATCTTCGTGTACATCTACGACGACACGCCCGCCTTCGACAGCACGCACGCGACGCTCACCATCGTGCCGCAGAGCGGGCCGCGGATCGAGATCAGTCTCGACGAGCGTGCGCCGCAGGCGCGTTCGTGCGCGGTGGTGCTGATCGAGAACAGCGGTGACGGCCAACTGACGGTCCGTCGTGAGGTGCGCTACGTGCACGGTTTCCAGTCGGACCTGGACCGGCTGTACGGCTTCGGGATGCAGTGGCAGCGCGGTTACAAGACGCCGACCGCGCCGGGCTCCGGCGGGGCGGAGTAGCGCGCGGCGCGGTCGGGTACGTGCGGCGGTCGGGCATGGCGGTCGTGCATGTGCGGCGGTCGGCCCGGAGGTGGCGGCCCGCCGGGGTGCGGCGGTTGGCCGGGCTGCCGGGTGGCGTGGGGTCAGCGGGGCTGGAACTGCGGCCCCTGCGGCGGCAGCGTGAACGGCTGGGGCGGTGCAGGCTGCTGCTGGCCCTGCTGCGGCTGCTGTCCCTGGTGTCCCTGCAGGGGCTGCTGCGGCGGGTGGGCCGGTTGGTAGGGCTGCTGCTGCGGGTAGCCGTAGGTGGTCGGCGGGGGCGGGTAGCCGTACCCCGGCTGTTGCGGCTGGGGCTGGGGTGCCTGGTAGGGCTGTTGGTGCGACGGGTAGCCGTAGCCGGCGGTCGGGTTGGCCGGGTACTGCTGCGGGTAGCCGTAGGTGGGCTGCGGGGCGTGCTGCGGCGACGGCGGCTGCGGGTAGCCGTACCCGGGCTGCGTCTGCGTCTGCGGTGAGTGCTGGGGCGGCAGCGGCGGGGGCGGGGGTGCCGTGGGCGGCATGAGCGGCTGCTGCGGCGCCGTGGCGGGCATCGGCGGCGCCGACGCCATCGGGGCGGCGGGCGCCAGCGTGTAGGTGCCGGGTTCGTCGCGCGGGTCGGACCGGGTGGCGGCCGCGGCAGCCTCGGGAACGGACGGCGCGGGCTGGGCGGGCTGCGCCGGCGGTGCGGCGGGGGAGGAGTCCTGCGACGCGTCCTGGTCGTCCTCGACCGCGACCCCGTACTCGGTGGCCAGTGCCCCGAGGCCGGCCGCGTATCCCTGGCCGATCGCACGGAACTTCCAGGCACCGTTGCGCCGGTACAGTTCGGCGGCCACCAGCGCCGTGACGTCGCCGGTGTCGGTCATGACGAACTCGGCGATCGGCGTCCCCGGATCTCCGGTGGCGGCGTCGTGCAGCACCATGCGAAGCTCGCGGACGGCCGGGAACGCCCCTCCCTCAGCCGACCCGGCCAGCAGCACGCGGTCCACCTCGGCCGGCAGCCGCGCGAGGTCGACCTCGACGGTGTCCCGGATCGCGCCGCCGTCCGGCGTCTGCTGCTTGGGCCGGTGCCGCACCGTGCCCGTGGGGTGGCCGGGCTGGTTGTAGAAGACGAAGTCGGCGTCCGAGCGGACCTTGCCGTCCGAGCCGAGCAGCAGCGCGGAGGCGTCCACGTCGGGTGTCCCCGGGCCTGTGCTCCAGCACAGCACGGCGCGCACGGCGGCGGCCGACAGCGAGATGTTGGCGCCCTTGGCCATCACGTGCGTCATAGCGCACCATCCTGCCGGTTCGCCACGGCTGGGGACAACGCGGGTGCGCCGTGCCGTCGCTTCTCACCGGGTCTTCTCATCCGGGGCCGGTCTCGCCGGGTCCTCTCAGCCGGGGCCGGTCTCGCCGGGTCCTCCCCGGTCTTCTCATCCGGGGCCGGCCGGTGGTCGTGTCCTGTGACGATCGCGGTAAGGTCCCGAGAACTCCGGGTTTCCTGGCGCGGACTGGCCGAATCCGTCCGTACGATGGACGGCCACCGGGCACCCGCCCACTCGGCAACCGCCGAGCCGAAGTCGCGAACTTTCCGACCGGGTGGACCGTCTACTAGATGCCAGTACCACCGTGACCCCCGTACCCGCTGCCGCTTTACCCACCCATGGAGAGCACTTTGCGCCATTTCGGCCATCTCGCCGACGACGTACGCAGTCGGCTCTTCCTGAAGCAGCCGGCCGCTTTCGACCGGAGCAGCGACGCTTCGGTCCTCGCCACCGCTCTCGGCGCGACCCTGTACAGCCCGGCCACCAGGCCCACGCTGGTCGCCGACATCCGAAAGCAGGCGGCGCGCGGAGTGGTCTCGATGGTGCTGTGCCTGGAGGACGCGATAGCCGACCACGAGGTGCCGGACGCCGAGGCGAACCTGGTCGCGCAGCTCACCGAACTGTGGTCGGCCGGGCACGCCGACGCCCCCCTGCTCTTCGTCCGGGTCCGCACCCCCGGACAGCTCACCGACCTCACCCGGCGGCTCGGCCCGGCGGTCGGCCTGCTCACCGGGTACGTGCTGCCCAAGTTCACCGAGGAGAGCGGCGGCCCGTTCCTGGAAGCGCTCACCGAGGCGGAGGCGCGGTCCGGGCAGCGGCTGTTCGCGATGCCGGTCCTGGAGTCCCCCGAGCTGGCCCACCTGGAGTCCCGGCGCGAGCAGCTCTTCGGCATCGAGCGCCTGCTGGCCAAGTACCGGGAGCGGATCCTGGCCGTCCGCCTCGGGGTCACCGACCTGTGCTCCGCGTACGGGCTGCGCCGCTCGCCCGACCTGACCGCCTACGACGTGGCGCTGGTGGCCGGGGTGATCGCCGACGTGGTCAACGTCCTCGGCCGCGCCGACGGCACCGGGCACACCGTGACCGGTCCGGTCTGGGAGTACTTCCCGGTCCAGGAGCGGATGTTCAAGCCGCAGCTGCGCCGCACGCCGTTCGTGGAGGCGGAACCCTCCCCGGCCTCCGACCGGGGGTACCCGGACGGCCTCGCGGTCCGGAGACGGATCATCGAGCACGACCTGGACGGTCTGCTCCGCGAGATCGAACTCGACCGGGCCAACGGGCTGTTGGGCAAGACCTGCATCCACCCCAGCCACGTCCCGGCCGTGCACGCGCTCTCGGTGGTCACGCACGAGGAGTACTCCGACGCCCTGGACATCCTCGAACGGCACCGGGGCGGCGGCGGGGTCTCCCGCTCGGCGTACACCAACAAGATGAACGAGGCCAAGCCGCACCGCGCCTGGGCGGAGCGGGTCCTGCTCCGGGCCGAGGTGTTCGGCGTGGCCAGGGAGGACGTCAGTTTCGCCGAGCTGCTGGGCGCCGCCCTCTGCGGTTGACGGACGCGCCGCCGGCACGGTTCACCCGGCTGTCGCCCCGGCTGTTCACCTGGTCGTCCGGCTCTCCACTCGTCCACCTGTTCAGCTGGTCGTGTGGTCGGCGGGCCGTCTGCTCGGCAGGTCACCTGCTCCGCCGTTCCGTTGTCCTGTCGTTACCGATGCTCCGTTGTTCCGCTGCTTTGCTGTTCCGCTGTTCCTTGCTCAACCAGCTCTGTCCGAAGCGCCACCGAAAGTAGGAGTCTTGACCGCAGCACCGCACGTCGAACCCGCCCCCTGGACCGGCCGGTGGGTCACCGACCGGCTCGGCCTCGGACTCACCGGTTCGCCCGCGCTGCCCGGAATGATCGGCCTGGCCCTGCGGGCGAACAACCCCCGGCGCGCTCATCTGCTGGTCTCCCAGGTGCTGGGCAAGCACATCCCGCAGCACCCTGCGGTGGTGCACGAGTCCGGTCTCGAACTCGGCCGCAGGGTGCGGGATCTGCTCGGCGAGGCGGAGTCCGGCCGGGCGGTCGTGCTCGGTTACGCCGAGACCGCCACCGCTCTCGGGCACAGTGTCGCGGACGGCCTCAAAGCCCCGTACCTGCACTCCACCCGGCGCCCGGTCGAGGGGGTGACGCCGGTCGGCGGCTTCGAGGAGGAGCACTCGCACGCGACGTCGCACCTGCTGCTCCCCGCCGATCCCGCCTTCCTCGCGGGGGACGGCCCGCTGGTGCTGGTGGACGACGAGTTCTCCACCGGTTCCACCGTGCTGAACACCATCCGCGCGCTGCACGCCGACCATCCGCGTTCGCGGTACGTCGTGGTCGCCCTGGTCGACCTGCGGACCGAGGCCGACCGGGCGAGGCTGGCCGAGGCGGCCGCCGAACTCGGCGCCCGGGTGGACCTGGTGGCCACCGCCGTCGGCGGCGTCGAGCTGCCCGCCGACCTGCTGCCCAGGGCCCAGGCGCTCATCGCCGCCTCGGACCCGGGCACCGCGCCGCCGGAGGGCCCGCTCGCGCCGGTCGTCCGCGCCCGGCTCGACTGGCCCGTGGGCCTGCCGGACGGCGGCCGCCACGGTTTCACCCCCGCACACCGGGAGTTGCTGGAGGCGGCGCTGCCCGAACTGGCGGCCGAGCTGGCGCCGCTGGTGAGCGACCGGCGGCGGGTCCTCGTGCTCGGCTTCGAGGAGCTGATGTACGTCCCGCTGCGGCTCGCCGGTGCGCTGGCCGACCGGCTCGTGGGTGCGGGCGTGGGCGCGGTTCC
Source organism: Kitasatospora sp. NPDC056138 (assembly GCF_042264695.1). Classification (NCBI taxonomy): domain Bacteria; kingdom Bacillati; phylum Actinomycetota; class Actinomycetes; order Kitasatosporales; family Streptomycetaceae; genus Kitasatospora; species Kitasatospora sp. NPDC056138. Next base: position 111,424 of record NZ_JBHJVK010000008.1, read on the forward strand.
GGGCTCCGGCGCGACGGCTTCCAGGCCGGGGGCGGAGCGCGTACGGTTCTCCACGACCACCCGCTCGCCCGTCCTGCCCGTGGACGACCCCGGCTACCCGATCCGCACCCGGCTCGCGTTCCCCGCCCACGACGCCCCGGCGGACCACTCGACCGAGCGCTACGCCTACAACGTCGCCCCCGGCAACGACCCGGACCGCCGGTTCGACGCCATCGTCCTCGTGGTGGACGAGCCGGCCGACACCCCCGCACTGCACGAGGGGGAGCAGGCGCTGGTCGAGCAGCTGCGCCGGGTCACCGACCAGGTGGTGCTCGCCGTTCTGCCGTCGTACCGTCCTCGGACACCGTGATGACGCCCCGCCGTCCGATGATCAGCCTGCACACCCCGTTCGAAGGCCGCCATGTCTGCTGCTAGCGCACCCCCCGTCACACGTCCTCCCGTCGTGCCCTCCACCGCGCGTCCCACCGCGCGTCCCCTCTCCGGACCCGCCTTCTCCTCGTACCCGGCCGAGGAGGTCACCTGGCTGCTCAAGGACCTCTCCGAGGTTCCGCTGGAGGCACCGACGGAGGAGCGGGAGGAGGCCGTGCAGTCCGGTGGCGCGCACTACGCCGAGTCGCTGCCGGTCGAGTACCAGCCGAGCCCCGAGTACCAGGCGCTGTTCCAGCAGGCGCTGACCGTCTCCGCCCGGCGGGTCGCGCTGGCCGTCGGCACGGTCGCCGAGACCCTGGTGCGCGAGCGCGGCCGCGACCTGGTCCTCGCCTCGCTCGCCCGGGCCGGGACGCCCGTCGGCGTCCTGATCCGCCGCTGGCTGGCGTTCGCCCACGGCCTGGACGCCCGGCACTACACGCTCTCCATCGTGCGCGGCCGGGGCATCGACCAGGTCGCGCTGCGCCACCTCGCCGCCCACCACGACCCCGCGGACGTGGTGTTCGTGGACGGCTGGACCGGCAAGGGCGCCATCACCCGCGAACTCGCCGACGCCCTGGCCGGCACCCCGTTCAACCCCGACCTCGCCGTACTCGCCGACCCCGGGCGCTGCGTCCGCACCTACGGCACCCGAGAGGACTACCTGATCCCCTCCGCGTGCCTCAACTCAACCGTCTCCGGGCTGATTTCGCGGACGGTGCTGCGAGCCGACCTGATCGGCCCCGACGAGTTCCACGGTGCGAAGTTCTACCGTGAACTGGCCGACGCCGACGTCTCCAACGACTTCCTCGCCGTCGTGGCAGGGCACTTCACCGCCGTACGGGCCGAGGCCGAGACCGCAGCCGCGCAGCAGGCCGGCGCCGATCGCACCCCCGACTGGGCCGGCTGGGCCGCCGTCGAGCGGATCAGCGCGGAGTACGGCATCGACAACGTCAACCTGGTCAAGCCCGGGGTCGGCGAGACCACCCGGGTCATGCTCCGACGCGTCCCGTGGCGGGTCCTCGCGCGGCGCGGAGCCGGTGCCGACCTCGATCACGTACGGTTGCTCGCGGACCAACGCGGCGTACCCGTCGAGGAGGTGGACGAGCTTCCGTACAGCTGCGTCGGCCTGATCCACCCCCGATACAGCCGCGGCGCAACCGGCGTCGACGGCACGGCAGTCAACGCGGAGAACGCCTGAATGAGTAGCCCTATGAGCAGCCCGACCAGCCCCGTGAACGCTCTGATGGACAGCCGGTTCCTGGTCGCCAGCGACCTCGACCGCACCCTGATCTACTCCAACCGGGCCCTCGCCCTGGACGTCCCCGACCGCCTGGCGCCACGGCTGCTCTCGGTCGAGGTGCACGACGGCCGCGCGCTCTCCTTCATGACCGAGCAGGCCGCCCGACTCCTCGCCGAACTGGTCCAGTCGGTGCTGTTCGTGCCCGCCACCACGCGCACCAGGGCCCAGTACGAGCGGGTCAACCTGCCGGGGCCGACGCCCGGTTGGATCCCCTCGTACGCGATCTGCGCCAACGGCGGCCAGTTGCTGGTGGACGGCGTACCTGACCAGGACTGGCAGGCCGAGGTGCAGTCCCGACTCGCCTCCGGCAGCGCGCCGTTGGACGAGGTGGTGGAGCACCTGGCCATCGTCGCCGACCCCGAGTGGACCCACAAGCGCCGCACCGCCGACCACCTCTTCGCCTACCTGGTGGTCGAGCGCGCCGAACTGCCCGACGGCTGGCTGGCGGAGCTCACCGGCTGGTGCGCCGAACGCGGCTGGACGGTCTCGCTCCAGGGCCGCAAGGTGTACGCCGTGCCCGCCCCGCTCACCAAGAGCTCGGCCCTGGCCGAGGTCGAGCGCCGGACCGGCGCCGCGACCGTCCTCACCGCCGGGGACTCCCTGCTGGACGCCGACCTGCTGCTCGCCGCAGACCAGGCCTGGCGCCCCGGCCACGGCGAACTCGCCGACACCGACTGGACGGCGCCACGCGTCACCGCCCTCACCCAGGCCGGGGTGGCGGCCGGGGAGGAGATCGTCCGCCAGTTCCTGGCGCGGGTCCGGGCCGGGGTCGGGGCGCCCGTCAGGGCCTGAGCGGTTGTCGGTGGCGGGCGGTGCTGCGGGCCGGGCCGGGCTGGGGCAGGGCTGGGAGCTCACGGCTGAGAGCTGAGAGTCGGGGGCTCGTGGCCGAGGGTTCGTGGTAGAGGGTTCGTGGCCGAGGGGGCAGGGCTGAGGGCTTGGGCAACGGTGGGTGGCTGGTGGCTGGTTGCGGTCGCCGGTGGCTGCTCGGTGCTCGGGTTCCTGCCTGGTGCTCCGGTGGTTCCTCGGTGCTCCGGTGGCTTGCCGGTGGGTTTCGGCTCGTGTGCGGTCGGCCGGCGTCAGCCGCAGCATCCGCCGCCGCAGCATCCGCCGCCCCCGCCCCCGGCGGACGGACTCGGAGCGGCGGTGGTCGAACCGCCCGTCATCGCAACGGTGGAGAGCAGCTTGACCGTGTCGGTGTGCCCGTCCGGGCAGACGGCGGGGTCGTTGGCCTGGGCCATGGCGCGGCGGAGCTCGAAGGTGGCCCCGCAGGAGCGGCAGCGGAAGTCGTAACGTGGCATACCCCGCAGCGTACCGAGCCTGCGGTCCGCAAAGCAGTCTGCTTCCCGGCGCCGGCACGTTTCCATGGCGGATGCCCTGTACAGCGGACGCCCTGACCAGCGCGTGCGGACGGGCCTCGCGTTGGGATCCTAGTCGGGGCCGACCGGGTCGACCGGGGCCGACCGGGCTTGTGCGGCGTCAGCCAAGGACTGACCAGCGGGTGTGGGGACCGAGGGGCGACCCGGACCGCCGTAGCGGGCCCGGCACACAGGTCCCGAACCTTTGAACGATGAAGGGCTGTCGCCGGGACAGGGCGCGCGGCCCGTCAGTGGCTGCCCCGGATCATCGCCACCACCTGGGCCGCGGTCTCCCGCACCCCCGCCAGCTCGGTGAGGAAGTGCCAGTAGTCGGGATGCCGTCCGGAAGCCTCCAGCCCCGCGACCGCACGGTCAAGCCGGCCGACCGCCGCGTCGAGCGGACCCGCGTGCCGGGGATCCGGGGCCTGCCGTCCGGCCATGGCCAGCCGCTGGGCGTCGCGCAGTGCGAAACGGCTCCGCTCGATCTCGCGCTGCGGGTCGAACTCCACCTCGTTGAGCAGGCGCAGCCGTTCGTGCACCATCGCCACCGAACCGTCCGCCGTCTCCAGCAGCGCCCGGACCGTGCCGATCGCCCCGGTCGCGTCCGCCCAGCGCTGCTCGTCCCGGGCCCGGGACGCCTCGCCCAGCTTCTGCTGCGCCGTCCGCACCGCCTCGGCGGTCTGGACCGGCACGCGCTGCAGGTCCTGCCAGCACTCGCTGCTGAACCGCCGCCGCAACTCGCTCAGCACCGGCTCGACCGTCCCCGCCCGGGTCTCCAACGCCTGGATCCTGGTCCGCAGGCTGGCCACCCGCCGGTCGATCTCCTGGGCCTTCTCCGGCCGCTGCTCCGCCGAGCTTCGGATCGCGTCCGCGCGCAGCGTCACGTCCTCCGCCCGCTGGAGCGTCGCCGCCACCCCGTGCCGGGCGGCACCCTCGTTGAGCCTGGTCAGTTCGGGCGCCAGCTCGGCCAGCAGTGCCGCCAGATCGTCCGCGCGCAGCCCGGCAGCCCGGACCGCCTCCAGCGCGGTGGTCGCCCCCAGCAGCGCCTGTTTGGCCTTCTCGACCGCCGGGGCCACCCTGATCAGCTGCCCTTCGGCGCGCTGGAGCAGCGGCTGCAGTCGTTCGAGGTACCTGGCCAGCTCGGTCTGCTCGGCGGCGATGCGGCGCTGCGCCTGCTCCAGCGTCTGGCGGGCCCGGGCGGCGGTGGCGGCGTCCAGATCCTCGGCATCCACGTCGTGCGCGTCCAGCGCCGCCAGGTACTCGGCGCTCACCTCGTTCACCTGCGCGGAGATCTGCCGGTACTCGGCAAGCGCCTGCTGCGCGGCCCGGCCCTCCTCCACCGCCCGTACGGTCTCCACGGCCAGCTCGACCTCGCGCTGCGCCGAGTCCAGCTCGTAGAACGCCTGCTGCGCCGCATCCCTGGCAGCCCTGGCCTCCTCACGCAGGCTGTCGCTCCGACGCCACCAGCCGCCTCGCCCGCCGCCACCGCCGGCCACCCTCACGACACCGCTCCCTGCTCAGCACCGAACGCCCGATCCCACCCATTCTTGCGGATCACCACAACTCCCCGGCACCCCTCCCGCCCCGCCGTCCTCCCGCTCGCCCCTCACCCACGGAAAGCCTGCGGCGAACCACCCTGGGGACGGGGTACTCTTGTCCCTCGTCGCACGCCGCCGGGCCACCCGGTGCGCGCCGTGACTGGGGTGCATAGCTCAGTGGTAGAGCGCTGCTCTTACAAAGCAGATGTCGGCGGTTCGAAACCGTCTGCGCCCACCAGGAAAAACGCCCCGCAGCGATCACGCTGTGGGGCGTTTGACTGCACCAACTGACGGCAACGGCCGCCGTCAGCCCTTCTTGCGGCGCCTCTTCAGCAGGCGATCCATGTGCCCGAGGGCTTCGCGCCGGGTGTCCTCCGAGACGTGTGTGTAGACGTTCATGGTCACGGCGATCTGCGAGTGCCCCAGGATCTCCATCACCACCCGCGGGGCGACGCCGGCGGCGAACAGGATGGTGGCGCAGCCGTGCCGCGTGTCGTGGAGCCGGATCCGCGGCAGGCCCGCGTCGGCGCCGAGCCGTTCGAAGGAGCGGCTGAGGTTCCGGGGCTCGACTGGTCGGCCGGTCCGCGTGGTGAACACGTACCCGGTGTCCTCCCAGTCCCTCCCGGCGGCCTCGCGCTGCGTGGCCTGCTGGAGCCGTCGCCAGCGAAGCGGCGCGATGCACATCGACGGCAAGGGGATGACGCGCGTCCGCCGGTTCTTCGTGCTGTCGGCGTACAGCTCCTTCTGTACGCGCTGGAGCTGGTTCCGAACCGTCAGCGTGCGGTGGTCCAGGTCGATGTCACTCCAGCGCAGTCCCAGGATCTCGCCCCGCCGCAGGCCCAGCGTGATGGCCAGCACGAACGCCGTGTACAGCGGGTCCGGGCGGGCTGACTCCAGGAACGTGACCGTCTGGTCCAGCGTCCACGTCTTCATCTCGCGTACCTCCACACGCGGAGCAGGAACCAGGGTGGCGACGTTCCGGCTGATCAATTCCTCACGGCACGCGGCCGTCAGAGCTGTGCGCAGCACGCGGTGCGACTCCTTCGCCGTGGCAGCGGAGGCTTCGCGCGCCACCGTGCCGACGAACCGGCGCACGTCGGGGACGCCCAGCGACTCCAGGCGCTTCGTCCCGAGATGCGGGATCAAGTACCGCCTGACGTGGGTCTCGTACTTGGCGTACGTCGTCTTCTTGCGCTGCGGCCGGACGAACTCCTCCAGCCAGTAGGGGAGCCACTCGGACAGCTTCTGCGAGCGCGTTGGGGTGGGGATGCCCGCCCGGTCGCGCTTCACCAACTCCTGCCGCTTGGTGTCGCACTCCTCCCAGGTGTCGCCGTAGACGGTCTTGCGCTTACGGGTGCCGTCGGGCTGCTGGACGTAGACGCGCCCCTCGTAGCGGCCGTCCTTGCGCTGCCAGATGCTGCCGGCACCGTTGGGACTCTTCTTACGGGCCATCAGTGACCGTTCTCCTCAGTCTTGTTACGGATGTAGTCGGCCAGGCTGTCGACGGAGATTCGCCGGCAGCGGCCTTCGGTGAAGCTGTGGAGCCGCTTGGAGCGGATGAGGTCGTAGACCTTGCTACGGCTCATCCGGAGGGCGGCCATGACCTCGGGGACGGTCAGGGCTTCGGGGATGGCGGTGGCCATTGGGCGACTCCCGAGATTCGAGGCACAGAAAAAGGGGTGGAGCCTGGGCTCCGCCTCTTCCTTCTCTGGGATCCGCTACTGCCGCTACTGCCGCTACCTCCCTGGTCAGGGGCATGTTTTTGGTAGCGGATTGGGTAGCGGTAGCGGATTGGTGCCGCTCCCGCCGGGTGGGCGGGAGCGGCGGACGGCCTACGGCGCTGCGGCGGCCGGGGCGTCGGGTAGCGGTTCGGTATCCGCTACCTCGGGCGTATCCGCTACCGGAAACAGGGGCCTGACCTGCGCGGTAGCGGCAGTAGCGGCAGTAGCGGATTCCTGGGAACGAGGCGGGCAGTAGCGCAGCCACGCGTCGGCGAGGTCGGCGGCGTAGTAGCCCTTGGCGCTGCTCTTCGGCCCGGTCTTGATGTTGCGAGGCTTGATCGGGTCGTTGTCGGCGGTGACGTAGTCGCCGAGCATCCGGGCGAGGGCGCGGGCGGTGATGGGCTTGCCGTCGAGGTCGGCCCACGGGGCGTCGTCCAGCTCGGCGAGCTTGCTCAGCAGCTCGGAGCTGAGCATCCGCTCGGCGCCGCCGAAGATGTCCCGCAGATCGCCGAGGAGGCGGATGCCGACGCTGCCCTTGTCGTTGGCCTTGGAGGCGGTGACGAGTTCGATGCAGGCGGTGCGGGCGCGCTTGGGCCAGTGGCCGCCGGCGGCGTCGGCGACGGCGAGCAGGGGCTCCCAGACGTCGGCGGGCCGGTCGCTAATGCCCTCGGGCAGCACCGGCCACACGTCGTGGAGCTGGTCGCGGACGCTGCTGGCCCACTCGGCGAGGCGGTCGCGCAGCTTGTGCCCCTCGGCCTTGTGGATGCGCTCGCGGTAGGGCTCGACCATCTCGTTGGGGGCCCGGCGGCGCATCCGGATGACGACGGAGCGGCTCATGATGGTGTCGGGCAGGTCGCCGAGGCCGCCCATGGCGAGCGCGGCGTAGACGGGGAAGGGCTGCACGGTCTGGCTGCCGCCGTCGCCGACGCAGCGCAGGACGACGCCGGAGCGGCGGTGGCCGGAGTTGATGAGGCCGCGCAGGTCCTCGTTGCCGGCGGCCTTGGGGCCGAAGACGGTGTCGATCTCGTCGAACAGCACGGTCGGGCGGGCGTCGGCGTCGGAGACGGTGCGGAACAGGGCGGCCGGGCTGACGTCGGTGGTGAGCACCGGGCGCGGGGCGATCGTCTCCATGATCTCCAGGGCGCGGGTCTTGCCGGACCCGGGCTCGGGGCTCAGGAAGGCGATGCGGGGGGTGGACTCGAAGCAGTCGAGCAGGTGGGTGTGGGCGTCCCACAGGACGACGGCGGTGTATGCGGCCTCACTGGGGAAGACGTTGAAGCGGCGGTGGAACCTCTCGACCTCGTCGAGCAGGGCGGCGCCCTCGGGCGTGGTGGTGACGGGCGGGGTGGGATCGGTCATGCTGGCCTCTCCGGTTCTGTTGGGGCTGGACGGGAGCGGGCCGCCGGTCTTTGCCGAGAGGGCGGCCCGCTTCGGCGTGTCAGCGCCGGGCGCGCGCACGGTCGGCGGCGGCGGTGAAGTCGCGCTCGGCCTCGATGAGCTGGACGCAGGCGGTGCGCGCGCGCTCGGGCCAGTGGCCGCCGGCGGCGTCGGCGACGGCGAGCAGGGGCTCCCACACGTCGGCGGGCCGGTCGAAGATGCCCTCGGGCAGCTCGGGCCACACGTCGTGGAGCTGGTCGCGGACGTTGTCGGCCCAGGCGGCGAGGCGCTCGCGCAGGGCATGGCCCTCGGCCTGGTGGATGCGCTCGCGGTAGGGCTCGACCTTCTCGTTGAGGGCGCGGCGGCGCATCCGGATGACGACGGAGCGGCTCATGATGGTGTCGGGCAGGTCGCCGAGGCCGCCCATGGCGAGCGCGGCGAAGACCGGAAAGGGCCGTACGGTCTGGGATTTGCCGACGCCGACGCAGCGCAGGACGGCGCCGGAGCGGCGGTAGCCGACGTTGATGAGGCCGCGCAGGTCTTCGTTCCCGGTGACCTTCGGGCCGAGCGCGGTGTCGCTCTCGTCGAGCAGCACGGTGGGGCGAGTGGCCCTGCCGCTGATCGAGCGGCCCAGCGCGGCGGCGCTGACGCCGGTGGCGGTCATCGGCCGGGGCACGAGGTCCCCGATGACGGCGAGGGTGCGGGTCTTGCCGGTGGCGGGTCCCTGGGACAGGAGCGCGAGGCGCGGGGTGGTCTCGAAGGCGCCGAGCAGGTGGGTGTGGGCGTCCCACAGCGTCACGGCGGTGGAGGCGGCCTCGTTGGGGAAGACGGTGAAGCGGCGGTGGTGGGCCTCGACGGCGTCGAGCAGGGCGGCACCGTCCTCGACGGCCGGGCGGGTGGTGAGCGGGGTGGTCCCGGGCATCTCGGGTTCTCCGGTTCTGGCGGGGCTGGGACGGGTGGTCGCTCCCGGCGTGGGGTCAGGTGTGCTGGCGCGCGGCGCCGCCGGCGGCGTAGCCGTTGGTGACGGCGCGGACGGCGTAGTCGTGGGGGACGCCGACGTTGACGGCTGCGTCGACGAGGTGCTGGGCGATGGTGTCGAGGCCGCAGGGGCCGGGGCAGCGGGTGTGTTGGGCGGCGAGGAAGCGGGCGACGCCGAAGGTCTGCGATCCGGCGCCGGTTTCCGGGCAGTCCGCGATTTTGGCGAGGCCGCGTTGCAGGCCGGTGTGGATGTAGCGGTCGGTGTGGCGGCACCCGCTGCCCACGGTGCGGGTCCAGGGCGCCGGGGGTGAAGAGGCCAACCGCTCGCCGCCCGGCGGCGGGCTGGCCTCTTGCTTGTCGACGAGGGCGCGGACGGCGTCGGGCAGCGGGGCCATGGTGCCGGTGCCGTGGCCGATCCAACGTACGTACTGCATGAGGGACTTGACGTCCACGTCGGGGCGGACTTTGTTGGAGGAGGCCATGGCGCCCCGGTAGACCCAGTGCTCGCCCCGGGTGGTGACCACGGTCAGGGTCGGGGGCAGGGTGGTGCGGGCCCAGGCGACGGCGTCGGCGCTGTCGTGGTCGACCACGGTGAGCCCGGCGCCGCCGGGGTGGTAGGCCACGGCTTCGGCCTCCCGCCACGCCCGCAGCCACGGCGCGCTGGTCAGGACGGCGGGGTCGGTGGTGGCGGCGGCCCACGCGTGGCAGGGAGCCGGGCACATGCAGGGGCCGGGGTTCTTCATGTTCGGCCGGCCGCCGCAGGCGAGATCCTGGCAGGCCGGGCAGTTGCCCAGTGGGCCCTTTCCGGCCCTACGGGGCAGCACCGGCAGGCCCATCCGGGCCAGGGACAGGGCGAGTTGGAGATGGCGGAGGTGGCTCACGCTTCGCTCCGTGGGGTAGGGCCCGGGGCCGATGCGGGTCGGCCCCGGGCGGGCGGGTCAGTCGTCCAGTTCGGCGGTGTACTGCTCGGCGAGGGTGAGGAGTTCGGCGAGGCGGTTTCGGGTGATGCGGAACTCGTCGTCGCCTTCGGGCCACCCGATTTCGACATCGAGCACGTCGTCGCCGTCGAGCCGGTCGGGGTCGAGGTCATCGAGCAGCGCCCGCAGGTCCGCAGCCAGCAGCTGTACGCCGCCCTGTGCGCTGACGACGGGGCAGCCGTCGCCGATCCCGTCATGGGCGTCCAGGTAGGCGGTGATGGCGCGCTCCTGCGCCTTGGTGGCGCTGCCGAACATCAGGGCGGACAGGTCGGCGACAGTGAGCTTGTGGTCACCGGAGTACGTGGCCAGGCGTCCGACCGTGACCATGCGGGGGTTGGATGCCAGGAAGGCTCGGACGTTCTCGGCGGGCGTGGGGATCGTCATGGTGGCTACCTTTCGGGCCAGTCAGAACAGGGCGTCGGGTTCGGTGGCCGGGGCGTCTGCCTCGCGGGCCTTGGCGGCGGCGCGGCGGGTGGCGTCGTGGCACTCCGGGCACCACGCGATGAGCGCGGTCTTCGGCAGGGCGGCGGCCTTGTGCGAGGGCAGCAGCAGGTCTGCCGGTTCGGCGGGGGCGGCGCGCAGGCGGACGGGGCCGGTGCCGTGGACGGTCTTGCAGCGCCCGCCGTCCTTGTCGTGCTTCTTGCCGCAGGTGCCGCGGCACTGGCAGCGGCCTGCTGCGGCGGCGAGGACGACCAGCCACAGGCCCTGGTTGTCGCCGAGCGGCGGCGTGCGGCCGGTCACGACGCAACCGGCCGGTTCGAGGTGTCGAGCAGGTCGTTGACCAGGTGGGCGTGGGCGTTGGCCCAGACGACCAGCTCGTCGACCACGGACTTGGCTTCGAGCGTCATGATCCAGCCGGGTTCGGCGGAGCCGGGCTCGATCAGCAGGTGGTCGGGCACCGGGAGGAGCAGGGTGACGGTGGCCAGGAGCAGGGGCTTGTCGACGTCGGGCTCGAAGAGGCGCCGGAACGGGCCGCGGTCGACGCTCCACAGGTCGGGCTGCCAGTCGCCCAGGCGCCGGTCGGGACGGTGGGCGAGGGCGGTGTGCCGCAGGGGCACCTCGACGCGCAACGCCAGCTCGTTGTCGTCGGTCTGGACGGCGGTGATGTTGTGCAGGTCGGGGCGGATGCGCACGTAGCCGGGGGACATGATGGGGCTGGTGGCGATCTGCCAGGCGCTGCACGCGAACTCGGCGGCGGTGAGCGGCTGTCCGTCCTCGTGCAGCAGGCGCGCGTTGCGGGTGAGGTAGGAGCCGTAGCGGGAGTCGCCGTTGGAGGCGTGCTCGCGGTCGTGGACGTCGTCGACGACGGCGAGCGTGCCGTTGGTGAACTGGGGCATGCTTGAGTCCTCTGGTCTCTGCGAGGGGATCGGACGGGCCCCGCGGCAGCCGCCGACTCTTGGTGGATGAGACGGCTGTTGCGGGGCTTTGGCATGGGCCGGTAGTTGTGATCGGGGTGTGCTGTCGGCGGTGCTGCGTAGGCTGACGGCATGCCGAACGAGGAACTTCTGCTGGTGCCTGGCAAGACCGTGACGACACGTGCTGCTCTGGCGGCTGTATACGGGGGAAATACGCAGGCCGGGATCATGGTCACCAGCAGGAAAGAACGGCGGATCTTCGTCTTCTCCGACAAGTCGGCGAGCAAGGAGAACAGCTACACCTTCGACGGCAGAGCAGAAGACGACGAGTACGGGCCGCTGTACACCTATACGGCGTCCGGGATCCACGGAAACCAGTACTGGAACCGGGACAACACAGCGCTGCGGGACCACTCCCTGAAGAGCGTTCCGGTGTCGTTGTTCATCAGTGACGGCTTGGTGCCGGGCTCTCAGACCAAGCTTCAGCGGTACATCGGCGACGTCGTGGTGGACCCGATCAAGCCGTTCGAGTTCGGTTGGAACAATGATCCGAAGGGCAACCGGCGCCGGGTCATCATCTTCCGGCTCCGCCCTGCGCCTGGTGCAACGCTGGTCTTCGACCCCGAGGACGACATCCTGGTGACACCGGGCGGAATCGAGCTCGCTTCCCCTGGTGCCGCAGATGCGCTCGAACTGGTCGCGGAGGCTCGCAGTTTTGCGATGGCGGCTATTCGGGTCCAGCCCGGAATAGCTCCGCCAGAGAACTTCTCTCAGAAGACGGCAGTTCAGGTGATCGCCGCTGCTGAGCGGCAGGTGACGTACCGTGAGGCCGAACTCCGAGCGAGGTTCGAGGCGTACTTGGAAGCGCTGGGCCACCAGTACGGCCGCCTTCGTCTGCGTGTGGAGAAGACCATGCTCCGGACGGACACCTACGACCAGACTGCCAACGTGTTGTACGAGGTGAAGGCACTGTCCGACCGTCAGCATGTGCGGCAGGTCGTCGGGCAGCTCATGGACTACCGCCGGCATGCAATCCACTACGTCCGGGACGGCTTGCGTTATGCAGCCCTGTTGCCCAGCGAACCCAGCCAGGACCTGAAGGACCTGCTGAAGTCCGCGGACATTGAACTCGTCTACCTCGACGGCACCCGCTTCGTAGGACACCCGCTTCCCCAGTGACCCGTCGATGAATTTCCAGCCCCCGGTGGCCTGGCAGCGTGTGGCTGCCAGGCCACTGGCGTGTATGGGGCGACGGTTCGGCTAGAACGGCGGCTCTTCGGTGCCGCTGGCCGGGGCACCGCCCCAGCCGCCCGTCGAGGCGGGGACAGGAGCGGGGGCGTCAGTGGACCACGGGTCCGCCTGCCGCGCGGCCGGGGCGGCGCCGTTGCGCTGAGCCTTGGTGACCTTGGTGACCTTGGCGGTGGCGAAGCGCAGGCTCGGGCCGACCTCGTCGACGTCGAGGCCGACCATGGAACGGTTCTCGCCCTGCTCGGTCTTCCAGTTGTGCTGCACGAGGCGGCCCTGGACGACGACGCGCATGCCCTTGGTCAGGGACTCGGCGACGTTGGTCGCCATCTCGCGCCAGGCGGTGGCGCGCAGGAACAGCGCGGTGCCGTCGCGCCACTGGCCACTGGCCTTGTCGTAGGTGCGGGGGGTGGAGGCAATGGTGAAGCGGGCCATGGCCACGCCCTGCGGGGTGAAGCGGAGTTCGGGGTCGTCGGTGAGGTTGCCGACGACGGTGATCGGGGTCTCTCCCACGGACACGGTGCCTCCCAGGGCATCGGTGGCGTCGGGATCGGGTCTGCCCGTCCCCCGCACCGCCCGGGCCCCGGCCGCTGGCTGCGGCGGGTCCGGGCGATACGGCGATCGGCACAGGCCGTTAGGACTCGTCGGGGTCCTGGGCGAACTCGCAGGTGCCGTCGCAGTCGTAGAAGCCGCAGCCGCCGCACTCGGGGCAGTGCTCGTGGTCGATGAAGACGACCTCCTGGGCCTCGTAGTCCCAGACCTCGTCCTCATAGCCACCGCCACTGCCGTGGCAGCCCTCGCACATCTCGGTGTGACCGGGGCGGGGATTGGCCTCTTCCCCCTTGGCATGACGCTGCTCGTTGGCGAGGTCGAGGGCGATCTCTGCTGCCTTCTCTTCGTCGCGGGTTGAGTAGTCGATGTCGGCGTCGTAGCCGTCGAAGTCGTCGTCCATGGGCGGCCTTTCAGGCGTTCGGGGCGGTGAGCTTGGGCTGGTCGGCGAGGGCGTGCAGGGCGTCGGCGATGGCGAGGAGGGCGAGGAGGTGGGCGTGTTCGGCGGGCGGGAGTGAGCCGAACTTGGCGTAGACGCGGGCCAGGTCGTAGTTCGAGGCGTCGGGGAGGTCGGGGACGTCGAGGGGGTGGGTCATGGTGTCCGTTCAGCGGTTGCGGTTGGAGACGCTGACGCTCACGTTCACGCCGCCGTGCCCGCCCCGGCCGCCGCCCCCGCCGCTGTTCTTGAGGAGGTAGAGGACGCCGAGGGCGGCGGCGAGCAGGCCGAGGCCGGTGGTGGCGGCGGCGAGGGTCTGGAGCAGGAAGCCGAGGCCGATGCCGCCCGCGCCGACACCGATGCCTCCGGCAAGCAGGCGGGCGGGCCACGGGTCGCGCGCCGGCACCGACACCGGGAGCGGGGCGGGGGTGTGCGGGGCGGGCAGGTAGACCACGGTCGGCGCGAGCGGCTGCCCGGGTACGGGCAGGGCTGCGGGCTGGTAGATGACGGGCGGGTGGGCGAGCGGGGCGGGGGCGGCGTAGTAGGGGGTGCCGTCCGGGCTGTAGGCCACGGGGGCGGCGGGCGCGGGCTGAAAGGGCGTGGTCACGGGCCTGTTCTCCTTCTGGCTCAGTGGATGGACCCGGCGGCGCCGGCGATGGTGGCGATGAGGTGGTCGATGGCGGTGTGCAGGCCGGTGGAGGCGAGGGCGTAGCCGAAGAGGGCGGCGGTGACGGCGGAGCCCAGGCGCAGGTAGCCGTGGCGCAGGAGGAAGAAGAGGGCGATGCCGCTGAGGGCGGTGAGGGAGATGGAGAGGATCACGGGTGCGCTCCATGGGTCCGGGCGGGCGGTGCGGGGCAGGTCAGCGCAGGTTGCTGAGGGCGTTGCGGATGGAGCCGAGCTTCACGGGCCGTCCGCCGTCGGCGTTGACGGCTTCCAGCAGGGTGTGGGCGTCCAGGTCTTCGTCGGCCGCTTCGAGGGCCGCCTGGACGCGGTCGGCGATGGTCAGCCGTGGGGCCGCCTGCGGCCGGGCGGGCCCGGCGGGGGTGCTGCGGCGGCGGGAGCGGCGGCCGTCCCTGCCCTCGTCGTCCTCAGGTTCCGGCGGCGGGGGGAAGGCGGCGTTGTAGGCGGAGTCGCCGTCGAGGCGTTCGATGTACGCCTCGCCGGCGGCACCCCAGGAGGACTTCTCCAAGGATTCGTGCGGGCCGTCGCCGTACAGGGCGAGCATCTCGGGGTCCAGGCCCTCGGTGGGGGTCTTGGAGCCGACGTTGAAGGCGCGCATCTTGGCGCCGGGGTAGGGGCCGGAGAGGTGGTAGCCGGTGCCCTGGGTGCCGGGGCGGTCGTCGTCGGCCTCGGCCTCGAACTGGGAGACCAGGCGGGTGGCGCCGGCCTTCTTCGGGATCGGGGCGAGCTTCTGCCCGGTGGGCATCAGGCCGTCCGCGACGAGTTGCTGCATCATGCTGGAGGTCCAGCGCAGAAGCAGGACTTCGCCTTCTTTGAGCATGGCGCGCATGGTGTCGGAGCCGCCGAGTTCGTCGAGGTGGCCGGCCTGGGCGAGCAGGGCGATGCCGACACCGAGGGAGCGGCCGGTGCGGCCGATGTCCTTGATGTAGAAGGTGGCCAGGTCCCGGTAGGGGGCGCCCTTCTCCAGCAGGCGGTTGGCCTCGTCGATGACGACGTAGAGCAGCGGGTCGGGCCTGTCCCTGAGGAACTTGGAGCGGCCGGCCGCCGCGTACCGGGCGGCACGCTCGCGCATGACGCACCAGGCGGTGTGCAGCTGGGCCATCACGCCCTCTTGCGAGTACACCGCCCAGTCGACGTTGCCCCGGGCCTCGGGGGCGGACTGGCCCTCTTTCAGGTCGCCGTAGAAGGTGGCGATCCCGGAGCGCTTCATCGCGGCCAGGAGGATCTGGCCGAGCGTGGACTTACCCGCGCCGGTGGTCCCGAACAGCAGCAGGCGCTGGGCGCTGCCAGACTTCGGATCGTAGAGCTGGACGTAGACCTTGCGGCCGTTGTGGTACCGGCCGATCCAGATCCGGCCGCGCTCGTCCATCTCCAGGAACCCGGGGTCGGGGAGGCGGACGTCGGCGAGCGGGTCGGTGGGGTAGATGGTGACCAGCGCCTGGCTGCCCATGGCCTCGATGGCCAGGCGGGAGGGGTCGTCGATGCGCATGGCGTCGGCGAGGCGGACCGGGTCGTAGGCGATGAGGTCGCCCGGCGGCGCTTCGAGGGTGAGTTCGTAGATCCGGCTCACGCGTCGATCTCCCGCCCGGTGTCGGTGTCGACGACGCGGATCGCGGTGATCATGGTGCCGGGCATGCCCTTGGGGGCGATGTGCTGGGCCCAGTGCGCGTACATGTCGGCGGCGTCCTGTGGCGCGCGGCCTACGGTGAGACGGCGGACACCGGCGCCGCGTCCGGGCAGCTTCGTGACGGTGATCTCCTCCTCGTCCCAGTCGATCAGGGCGGACAGGCGGGTGGTGGAGATCGTGGGGACCGGGGTGCCGTGGTGGGCGGAGCGGATGACGGCGGTCATGGACTGCGGGCCGGTCTGCTCGATGTGCTCCAGGATCGTGCCGGGGGCGACACCGCCGTCGACGGCCGCGTGCTCGGACCACCAGGCGGCCAGCGGGTGCCGGTCGGCGGCCGGTTCCAGGCCGGTCGGGGCGTCCTGTTGGGCCTGCTCGACGGCCTCGGGGGTGAGGGAGGGTTCGCGGCCGGCCAGGACGCGGGCCATGCGGGCGGGGCGGATGAGCCACACGGCGGCGGTCCAGGCGGCGTCGGCCGCCAGTTCCCACCAGTGCACGCCGGTGATCAGACGCTCGGTGACGAGCAGGCCGGCCATCGTGGCGGCCGGGGTGAGGTAGAGAGCGGTGGCGGTGTCCCGGACAGGGCCCTTGGGGAGGGTGGCGGACCAGGCGAGGCCGTAGAGGATCGCGGTTCCGGCGCCGCCGATCGTGGCCGGGTAGAAGTCGGTGGTGAACGCGCCGGCCGCCAGGCCCGCGGTGCCGGTGAGGGTGGCGGCGCGGCCGAGGTGGCTGCGGGCGGTGGCGACACGCCCGCGGATCGGCCCGAGGGACATCATCAGCGTGCTCTCCTTCGCGTTCCGTGGCGGGGCGAAGGGGCGGCGACGCTGCCAACGGGGCGGCGCCGCCGCCCCGTTCGGGGTCAGCGGTTGCTGTAGAAGGTGCGGTCGGCCATCTCGACGGGCATGGCGTTCGCGGCCTCGGCGACCGACCCGTAGTCGGCCTCGTGCTCGGCGGCGGTGGCGTGGAACGCGGCGGACAGGTCGGCGAGGTCGGCGGCCATGGCCTCGGCCTCTTCCAGGACCGAGCGCATGACGGCGGCAGCGTCGTGGTGCTCGCCGACGGTGTCGCGGTCGACGGCCAGCGCGGCGGCCTGGTCGGCGAGGCGGTCCACCGACGCGGCGCACTTCTCGACGTACTTGTAGGCGCTGGTGACCACGTCGGCCACCAGCGCCAGCTTCACGCCGGTCTCGACGAGCTGGGCGATGACGATGCCGTAGCGCACGGCCTCGGTGAGTGCGCGGCCGGCCGTGGCGAGGGCCGAACCGACCTTGCCCGGGGCGTCGTCCCGGTCGGACGGTGCGGTGGACGTGGTGAGCGGCTGACTGCTGGTGACCTGCTCGTTGGTGGTGTCGGACACGGACGCCCTCCTTACTCGTTGTGGTAGTCGCGCTCGGCGGGTGCGGTGTGGCCGGCGTCGCGCACGGCGTCCGCCAGGGGCTTGTGGCGGGCGGCGGCGTTGTCGCCGGCGGTCGTGATGGCCTCGGCGGCGGCCGGGATCTTCTCGGCGATCGCCTCGGCGCGGGCCTTGACCTGCGCGGTCTTCTCGATCAGCTTGGCGACGGCGGTCGCCAGGATGCCGGGCACCTTCAGCGCGAGAACCTTGGTGTGCAGCGTCTCCAGCTGCTCGGCGAGGTCCTCGCAGTCGGCGGCGGCCTGCTTGGCCTCGGCGGCGCCCTGGGTGATCTCCTCGCCCATGTCGGCGTCCGCCTCGATGACGTCGTAGATCGTCAGCTCGGCGTCGGCGTACTGCGTGCCGTGCGCGGTGCGCGGTGCAGGGATGGTCACTAGTCGTCCTCCAACGGGCTTTGACGGTGGGGGAGATGGGGGTTTGGTGGTGCCGGGCCGGGCGTGGTCCGAACGGTGGGGCGCGCGGGGCAGGGCTGCCTGGCCCCGGCCGAGGGCGACGGGCGGGCGGGGCGTGTGGGGGCCGCCGTCGGCACGCTCGACGGTGATCGTCTCGCCCTCGGCCCAGGCCCAGCCCGGCGGCGGGGCGAACCCGCCGTCCGACCCGGTGGCCGAGCCGTGACTGGCGGGCGGGGTGGTCTCTTCCGCCCGCGGTTTCCGAGACCGGCGGAACCGCCACCGGGCCCGTTGCGCGTGCTGCCACCAGGGGGCATCCCGGCGGCGTCGGTGTTCGCGGCTAGAGCGACCCTGCCCGGGGCGGCTTCGCCAGGGCCTGGCCCTGGTCGCGCCGCCCGGCGTCACCAGGCGCCGCTTCCGGCGCGGGCGCTTCGGCGGCTTCGCCCTGCCGCCGTTCGACGGACCGCCGCCGGGCTTCGGGCCGGTCGTGGCGTCGGGCGGGACGGCGAGGTCTGTGCCGGGCGGCCCGGTCGGCGCGGCCTGTGCCTTCGGGCCGGCGGCACTGTCCGGGGCGTCGGGTTTGGGCTTGCGGCCGTTGAGGATCCGGTCGGCGGCCCGGGCCCGGAGCGCTGCGCGGATCGTCGTCGGCGTCGAGCCGGACGGGGACTTGTGGGCGCCGGTCGGCTTCCACGAGCCTGTGGTGATCCGGTCGGCGATCCGGCGGCCGGCGGCCCCCCGGATCGTGTCCGGCCCGGCGGGCTGACGCAACGGACGCCCCGCCGCCCGGTCCCGACCCCGGTCCCGGTTTCGGTCCGGGGAGGTGGAAGAGGCCACCCCGCCGCCACCCGAATTCCCGCCACCGGAAAGGCGATTCGGCCACCTCGTCGACCCGGAGGCATCCATGGCCCTTCTGCGGGCCTCCCGCACCCGGTCCGGCCCCGGACTGCCGCCGAAGCCTGACCGACCATCAGAGCGGCTGTGGCGGGGCTTCTCGGGCGCCCTGCGGTCCGGCGCGCCGCCCGGGGTGGTGGGGCTCTGGCGGAACGTCGCCGGGACCTGCGGGCCGGTTCGGGGCGGATTCTGCGCCGAATGGCGCGTGCTCCGACCGAATTCCGGACCGGACTGCACCCTGCCCCGGGGCACCGCTCCGGAAAAGGCGGTCCGGGAATCCACAGCTTGTGGATTCCCGGACGTGGCGGATGATGTCCGCTGCCGGTCCACCGTTTTCTGGTGCTCGGCGCGGGCTTTCATGTAGGCGACGAAATGTGCGGCGCCCCGCAGGGCGGCTACCGTGATTCCGGCCATCATGACCGCCGACATGGCGGCGACATTCGCCGGGCGGCCGCTTTCGACGGGCGCTTCGGCCGGCGCGGCGTATTCGCTTTCGCGGGAAAGCTCGGGGTTTTCGGGGATCGACAGGGACGCGGGTGGGGCCAGGTCGGTGGCGAGCGGGGCCAGCATCGGGGCGCTGTCGGGCGGCCGGTCCTCGGCGACGACCCCCGGCACCGTCAGCCGGGGGAACCCGAGCACGGTCCCTCCGTCGTTGTCGGCCATCGGGCCTCCAATCGGGATGTCACGCTCCGTCACGCATCCGAGGGTCCTTCACGCGTACGCGTGCACGCGTACGTGGGACCCCCGGATTCACGGAGCGGCGTGATGATGATGAGCGCGAAGCGTCACCATGAGGGGCGCGTCAGGACGCGGCGTGCTGCTGGGTCCAGGCGCTGAGCATCCGCACCAGATCGGCCCACGACTCCTCGTCGCCGCCAGCCAGCGTGCGGGCCAGGTCCCACAGCTCCCGCGCCCGGTCCGCGTTCGTCGCCGTCGCCGCCAGGCGCTTCTGCCAGTACGAGACCTGGCCCGGGGAAAGCGACATCAGGCACTCTCCTTGAGGAAGTCGAGGAACGCCGGAGCCTGCTTCTCTCCGGCATTTCCGTCCGCCTTCTCGGAAAGCGCGGAGGAAATCCCGTGAAGGGTGGCTGCGGTGTTCACCGCGGCCGTGCCCCGGGCCGTCTGGAGACCGGCCTTGCGGTCCTTCTCCAGGGACTTCTCGGCGGCGCGGTCCGCGCGCTTCTTCGGCAGCTCGACGAACCGGCGGTTGTATTCCACGTCGAGCTTTCCGGCGGCGTTCACCGCCTCCCGCAGGTGCCGTTCCAGATTGGCGAGCGGCCGGGTCGCGAAGTAGGCGCGCACGCGCGACTGGAACAGCCTGTCGCCGTCGATGCGCACCGACTCCAGGTCCGCGCGGTACTCGCGCAGCAGGGCCTGGACCTCGTCGGCCATCTGCCGCAGCCGCTCGCGCTGCTGGGCGGCGTAGATGGCCGTGCCGCCCGGGGCCGTCAGGTGGTCCGACGTCCACCTGTTCGTGCTGGTCATGGTGCTCCTCCTAGTCCGGACTCGTTCCGGGTGGCGGTGGGTCAGGCCGAGGCGATGAGCGCGGCGCAGGTCTCGAAGGCGTGGTGCCAGGCCCGATCGAGCAGGTAGCCGGACTGGGGGTCGCGCTGGAGCCAGCCGCCGCTGCCGGTGGCGTGGGCGAGGCGGACGACGCCGCGGGGCTCGGTGTCCCGCCAGTGGCCGCCCTGCCGGTCGGCGATGAAGTGGGTAGCGGCGGAGAGGGCGAGGGCGGTGGCCACGGGGGCGGGCCGCAGGCGGATGCCGAGCAGGCGGGCGCCGCCGAGCAGGGCGGCGGCCTGAACGGCGGCGTAGCTGGCGACGTGGGCGGCGCAGGCCCGCCGGCCGGCAGCCCCGTCCTGCCCCTTGGTGGTGGCCTGGTGGTCGGTCTGGATCCAGTGGTCGGCGACGTCCGCCGCCGACCGGAGCAGGGCGTAGGCGGCGGCGAACCGGGCGGCTCGGATGCTGGTCACGGCTGGCTCCTCCTGGTCAGTCGGTGTAGCCGAGTTCGGTGGGGCTGACGCCGTCGCGGATCGCGGCGGCGTCGGCGCGCATGTCGCGGGCCTGGCTGCGCAGGATGAGGGCGGCCTCACGGGCCACGCTGCGGTCCCACGGGCTGTTGGCCAGGTCGGCGACGAAGGCGTCGGCGGAGTCGGCGGCCTCGGCCTTGTCGGCGGCGCCCCGGTCGAGGCTGGCGGCGAGGTTCTTGGCGTCGGTACGGGTCCAGCTCATGGCGGGAGCCTCCGGTGGTCAGTGGGCCTGCTGGATGAGCGAGCCGATCAGCTCGGGGCGGTTGGTGGCGCCGAGCGAGCGGCCGGCGGAGGTGAAGAGGTGCCACCAGTGGGCGGTGCGGTCGTCGTTGCTGGTGTGGGCGCACGTGAAGCCGTGGAGCGGGAAGACGTCCACGACGCGGGTCTGCTCGAACTCCGGCTGCGGGGCCGGGATGCGGTCGGTGCTCATCGGTTCTCCCTTGGGTCAGGTGGCGATCGAGTCGGGGGCGGCGCAGGTCAGGCAGGTGCCGAGGTGCGCGGGCAGGACGTAGCCGGCATCCGCGTGGCAGAGCGGGCAGGTGCGGCGTGCGGCGTTGGCCTTTTCGAGGGCGGCGGCCCTCGCGGGGGTCATCGGCCTGACCGGTTCGGCCAGGGCGAGGCGGTAGAGGTAGGCGGGGCGGGTACCGCCGTAGCGGGAGCGCCACATGACCTGCGCGGCGACGTCCTGCCGGCCGGGGCTCAGACCCTTGGCCCGCAGCTGGCGGCGGGTGAAGAGGCCACCCGGCGCCATGCGCCAGGGGTAGGTGGGCGTGCCGCCGTGGCGGGTGCCGTCGGGGTCCCAGTGGCGCGGGCGGCTCACCGCTCGTCGCCCATGGCGGACTTGGGCAGGTTGAAGTAGCCGACCAGCGTGAGCGGCGTGCCGGCGTAAGTGGTGGTGACGCTGAGCCAGGCGAGGCTGCCCGTCGTTTCGAGGTCGACGCCGGCCGGGTCGAGGCCGAGGGCCTGGCGCCACTGCTCGAAGTCGGCGAGGGCGGTGTCGCGGTGGAAGCCGAGGGCCAGGCCCCAGGTGCGGACCAGGGCGGCCGAGGCGTCGCGCTCGCCGGTGACGACACGCTCGCTGGTGATCCTCGACGCGGGCAGGCCGGGGTGGGCGGTGAAGAGCGCGAGCAGGGCGCCGGCCGCGTTGATCTGGGCACCGGCCGTGGTGGTGTCGGTGGTGGTCATGATGCCTGCTCCTCGGCTCGCGGGGCGGTGGTCTCTTCGGCGGTGGCGGGCACGGCGTGCAGGGTGGGCCGCTCCGGACCGGCGACGCTGAACTCTCGGTAGCGGTTGGCAACCCAGCCGGCCGACCAGCCGGTCAGCTCGGCCGCCCTGCGCTGCGGGATGCTGGCCACCACGCAGGTCTGGATCTTCAGTCGGGCCTTGTCCTCGGGCAGACGCTCGTCCACGGCGGGGGCGGTGAGGAGTTCCTGCCTCAGCCGCTCGATCTCCCGCCCGGCGTCCTGCTCACGCTCGCGCTCACGGCGCTCACGCTCGCTCACCTCGCGCTCACGGCGCTCACGATCAGCCCGCTCGGCGTCCTGCCGACGCTGCCGTTCGTCGCGCTCGGCGGCCTCCCGCCGGGCCTGTTCGTCGCGTTCCTCGCGGGCCATGCGCTGCTCGTGCTCACGCTGCTCGCGGGCCATCCGCTCGTCGTGCTCACGGCGCTCACGCTCACGCTGCTCGGCACGCTCAAACTCGGCCAGGCGGTCCGCGCGTTCCTGCTGCCGGCGCTCGTCGGCGCGGCGGTCGCGCTCGGCCCGCTCATCGCGCTCACGGGCCGCTCGGGTGGCCAGAGCGGTGGCGATCGCCCGCCGGTAGGCGAGGGAGGTCTCCGCCGTGACGATCAGCAGCAGCGGCGCCACCGCGTGGACCGACACCCCGACCGCATCCCGGTTCAGGGCGGACAAACCCACGTTGAGCAGCACCGTCATGGCACCGGTCATCCAGCGAAGCACGACCGGCCACTGGCCGCCGTCGCCGCCCAGGCGGGCGAGCGTGCTGTCCATCCGGATCACGATCACCACCGCCGCGTCCACGACCAGTGGCAGGATCGGGGCCGTCCACTCCCAGCCCTGCGGGGTATGGCCGGACATCAGCGGGGTCACCGTGAGCACGCTGTAGAGGACCGCGCCGAGCGTGATCGTCCAGGTGCCCACGGCCAACGCCCGCTCGGCCGAGCGGATCTGTTCCTGACTCATCAGGGTCTTCACCGCGACCACCGCCCGGTGTGCGGTGAGCGCGTCGTGAGCGCGGTGAGCATCGGGGCGTTCATCAGTGAGCACCCCCGGCTGTGGCCCTCGAACGGCGCCGGTACGCGGCACGCTCGCGCTCGTTCAGGCCGCCGAAGATGCCGAACGGCTCGCGCCGCTCCAAGGCGTCGGCCAGACACATCGACTTCACCGGGCAGCCCGCGCACATCATCTTGGCGCGGCGCTCGGCCCACTCGGCGGTCTCAGGCCCCAGCTCCTCGGGGTCCGGGAAGAACAGCGCGGTGTCGCTGCCCTCGCAGGCGGCGCCGCGCAGGTCGCTGTCCGGGTTCGGGCGGTACTCGGCGAGCACAGTGGCCGCCGGGCGGGTGACCCGGTGCGGGGTGCGGGTCGCTGCACTGCTCAGGAGGCTGTGGAGCTGTGTCATCACGCGGCCGCCTTCCAGTTCAGCACCCGGCGGCGCTCGGCGGTGCGCATCAGGGCGGACGCGAACCGGGCCGCCGGCCCGTCCAAGTCCCGCAGGACCGCGCGTGCGACGTCGAGCCGGATCAGCCGGTCCTCGTCGGAGCTGTCCGTGGTGCCGTCGAACAGCTCGGTGTCGACGCCGAAGCCGAAGTCGGCGCCGGTCCCGAACGCGAGTTCCGCGAACTCCTCGGGAGTCGCGGCTACCTGGCCTGCAACAATCAGTTTCATGGGTTCACCTCGTCCAATCGGGGGGTGAGCCCGCAGGGCCGCCGCGCGTTCCTTGGCCGGAGCGCGGCGGCCCGACTCATGCGGGCCCAGCTACTTGTGGTGCACGAGTAGCCATGGCCACGGCCCAACCGCGAGCGGAAGGGCCGGACCAAAGTCACTCGTTCACTGCCGTCCGTTTCCGAGAGCGAGCTCCCGTTTGTAGGCCTGGACGGCTGACCTTTCGGTCTCTACCGTCCGGCCTGCCAAGGCGCCGGCTTCCTCGGCCCGATCTGTCCCGGGCCCCTTCGCCCTGGGCGCGGCGGTAGCCGGCCATTCACGGGCGCGTTTGTGCAGGTCAGAGCAGCCCAAAGAAGGGCCAGCGGTCCATCTGCCTCGCTATGCGAGACATGTTGAACATGTCTCTTACGATGGCGCGCAGATGACTCGGCGTCAAGTCCTTCGCTTGTTTGGCTGACGACTACCTCGGTCGTGCAGATCTAGAGTCGCGCGTTCGTGCCCGTCGAGACACGGCGGAGCTGGACGGCTACTGTCCGTCTTGGGTACGGTCGAGTCGTCCCGCATCGTCCAAGCGCCACAACTCCGTCCAGGGGAGGACGAGATGGCCAACGAACGACTTCGCGGCGCGATCCTGGCCAGCGAGCTGACGATTGAGCAGATCGCCGAGCGACTCGGCGTCAGTCCTCGCACGGTCGAGCGGTGGGTCGAGGCCAAAGACCAGCGCAAACCGTACCGGCGGTTCCAGTACGGGCTGGCCAACCTTCTGCAGCGTGACCTCTCCGACCTGTGGACTGACGAGCAGACCAGCACTCAGACGGCCGAAGCCGGACGAGCCGAGCTGGTCACCCTGTATCCGCACCGCGCCGTGGTGCCGAAAGATCTGTGGACCTCGCTCTACGCTGCGGCAACGCAGCAGTTTGACCTTGTGGTCTACGCCGGCTTCTGGCTCTCGGAAGACCCGCTCTTCTTCCGGATCATCCGCGAGAAGTCGGCAGCCGGAGTCCCTGTCCGGCTGATGCTGGGGGACCCGGACTCACCGCTAGTCGCTCAGCGAGGAGAAGACGAAGGCATCGGCGCGGCGATGGCTGGCAAGATTCACAACGCGCTCGCCAACTACGCGCCGTTGTTTGGACTGCCGGGAGTGGAGTTCAGGCTCCACTCGACCACGCTCTACAACTCGCTCTACCGGGCAGACGACAACATCCTCGTCAACGGCCACCTGTACGGCGTCGGGGCCTATTTGGCGCCGGTACTCCACTTCAAGCAAGTCCCCGGCGGGGAGCTGTTCAGTACGTACGCGGCGAGTATCGAGCGGATCTGGGAGAGCGCCCGGACGATCGCCTCGCCGATCCTTGAGAGGAAGGCCGCATGAGCCGCGTGGACTACTTCAATGACCCGGCGGCGCCACCAGCGAACTCGGTCGTCCCGTCGGTGACGGCCGTGGTCTGCGACGACTTGGGGCGGCTGTTGCTGATCCACAAGACGGACAACGACCTCTGGGCCCTTCCAGGTGGGGGGCATGACATCGGCGAGTCGGTCGCGGAGACGGTGGTCCGCGAGGTGCGGGAAGAGACCGGCTACGAGGTCGAAGTCGTTGCAGTCACCGGGTTGTACACCGATCCGCACCACGTCATGGCCTACGACGATGGCGAGGTCCGCCAGCAGTTCTCGATCTGTTTCCGGGCCCGCCCGATCGGCGGATCGCTTCGTACGAGCGAGGAGTCGAAAGAGGTGCGCTGGGTTCAGCCAGCTGACCTCGACACCCTTGTGATCCATCCGTCCATGCGGTTGCGAATCGAACATGGATTGGAACCTGATCGGGTACAGCCGTACATCGGTTAGGCAGCAGAAAGCCGGTGCTCGACCCGCTCGGCGGCGGCGTGGATCTCGGGCTCCGCGCGGCGGATGAACCGGCCGACGATGCTGTCCGGTCCGTATCGACTTACGATCTCGGCGACCCTGGCGGGTGTGGTGGTCAGCACACCGTCCGGCGTGGTGGTCATGTCGCAGTAGATCAGGGCGTCGACCAAGTGAGGTTGCTCCAGCGGGAACTCCGTCTCAAGCTGCTGCCTCAGGCCGCGCTCCTCGGCTTCGAGGAGCGCACAGGAGTGATGCGCGACCAGGCGGACGATGCGCTCGTCCGCCCGCTCGACCCGTCGGAGGAAGCGGGCACCGTCGAGCGGGTGGAATCCGGTGTCGCTGATTCGGGAGGAGTATCCGATGTCGTGGAGTACCGCGGCAGCTTCGAGCAGTTCGGCGTCGGTCCCGAGGATCGGTGCCAGAGCGCGGGCGCGGCCGGCCACCCCCTTGGAGTGGGCCCACCGCCGGGGCAGGTCATCGGAGAGAAGCGATTCGGCGAGTTCGTAGGCCCACACGATGATTTGACTCCTAAGCGGGTTGTGGTGGTGATTCCTTCGTGGGTGGAAGCGCGCGCACGTAGCGCCCCTTGCCGTGGCGTGCTTCGAGTATTCCTGCGCCCTCCAGCGTGGCCAGCGCCCGGCGGACCGTTCCGCGAGAGGCGCCGGTGAGCGTCGTGAGGTCGTTCTCGGACGGGATCGAGTCGCCCACCTGGAGCCTGTCCGGTCCGAGCAGGGCTGTGATCTGATCGAGCACGGGAACCTTCGCGGCCTGGTCGGCCGCGACCAGCCACCCGACGCCTGGCTGAGACCTGATCAGCCCTTCTCCGGCCAGGACCTCCAGTGCCCGCTTCACGGTGGAGCGGGCGACCCCGTACGTCTTCATCAGCTCTGCCTCGGACGGCAGCTCCGTCTGCTGCGAGCCGTCCCCGAGCTTCACGCGCAGTGCGTCGGCGATTTGAAGATAGGTTCCGCGCGGACTCCGCTGAGGCACTGGCCGCTCCTTCCCTGAGTCTTGGTACCTGTCAAGCGTTAAGCATGCCTTGCGCATGAGCAAGTATTTCCTCGGGCGGAAGTATGCGCGGGTGCGATAGGGGGATGAAGCTACGGTCGCTACCACCGTGGTGAGGGGGCTCCTTTGGGGTCAAGGCCGTGAGGCCAGAGCCGCTCGGCGAAGTGGCGCACGGTGAGGGAGTGGCCAGCATCGGTGATGATACGGACGATGCGCTCGGTCTCTCCTCCTCTTCCTGCTCGGTCGCAGAGCAGAACGATCCCGCGAAGCAGGTGAGTGTTCCCGGTGGAAGCGGTTAGCCTGGCGAGGCGTTCGGCTTCCGGCCAGTTTCCGGCTTCTGCTAGGAGTTCGGTCACCCTGTACAGCGCGTGGGCGTTCCCGGCGGCTGCGGCGAGTCGGGCGAGGCGTTCGGCCTCGGCCCAGTCCCCGGCTTCTGCTAGGAGTTCGGTCACCCTGTACAGCGCGTGGGCGTTCCCGGCGGCTGCGGCGAGTCGGGCGAGGCGTTCGGCCTCGGCCCAGTCC
>NZ_JBHJVK010000008.1:138074-185481 GCF_042264695.1 Kitasatospora sp. NPDC056138
GTCCCCAGCCTCGGCCAGGGCTTTCGCGCTCTGTGTCAGGGTTCCGATTTGTTCGGCCTTGGCGGAGGGCCGTGTTAGATGTTCTGTCGCAGTCCAAGCATTAGCGCTGGCTTGGTGGTTCGCGCTTCGAACTCGAGCGTACCCGTCGGCGGTGGCCCTTCGCGTGGGTTGCTCGGCCTCGGCTCGGAGCCCGGGAAGTCGGACAAGTGCGTAGCTGTTGCCCATGTCCGCCGCGAGCTGGGCAAGGTGCTCAGCTTCGGCCCATTCGCCTGCTCTGGCGCGGACCACAGCGACTCTACTCAAAGTGGTTCCGTCCTGGGCGAGTCGGGCGAGGCGTTCGGCCTCGGCCCAATTTTTCGTTTCAGCCCGCAACACTGCGATCCAGCGCAGGATGTCGGTATTGCCAGCGCTGGCGGCGCGTCGCGCGAGGCGTTCGGCTTCCGCCCAGTCTTCGGCCCTTGTCAGCACCCTGAACCGGGTGATCCAGGTTGTGGGGTCGGTGTCGCCGGCGGCGATTGCGCGGTTGAGGAGATGGTGGGCCCACTGCAGGCGGTAGCGTGCAGTGGCTTCATCCGACAGGCGGCGCAGAGCCGCTGGGGTGGCGCCCAGGTGGTCATGGGCGGCGTGCCAGAAGGAGTCAGGCGGGCACAGGAGCTGGCGGGTGACGCGGCCGTGTTGTTCGAGGTAGTCGGCGAGGCGGAAGACAGGCCCTGCGGTGGCGGTGGGCGTGTCGGTTGCCGGCGGGGTGCCGGGCGGGCGGCGGGTAGGACGGTCGTTGGCCCGGCGCAGGGCGGCCTGCCTGCCGTGGTGATCGGTGCGGGCGAGTTCGGCGTAAGCGTCTTCGGCCCAGCTGGGGGCCAGTGCGTCGTAGTCGTGGTCGTCGAGGTAGTCGGCGGCGGCGTGGGTGAGGAAAGCCTGAGGGAGGTGGAGGCCGACACCAAGGCGACGGGCGTCCATGGCGGCTTCCAAAAGTGCGCGTGCTGGCGGCGTGGCGTGCTGGTAGCGGCGCAGGAGTTCGGGGGCGCCAGCGAGGTCCTGGGCGAGGCGCCCGTGCTCGCGGGCGCGGCTGAGCGCGTCCGCGAGGAGTTGGTCTCCCTCGCCAGCGAGTTCGGCTGCTGCGGTGAGAGCATCCTGGTCGAAAGTGTCGGGGACGGCGCAGGTGCGGCGGGCGAGGAGTTCACGGACCCGGCTGTGCGGGTCGGGTTCGCCGCGAGCGACTATGGCGGCGTAGTTGTTGGCGTACTGCGGCCACAGGGTACCTAACACGAGTACCGGGCGGCGGTCGTGGTCGTGAAGGAGGGTAGCCAGGGCGGCGGCGATGAGTTCGCCGTACCGGGGGTCGCCGAGGTAGTGCTGGGCCTCGTTGAGCCAGACCACGGTGCGGGGGCCGATTCGGTGGAGGTCCGCGAGAGCGGCTTCGGCGCGGGTGGGGTCGAAGGGGTGCCAGAGCCGCCAGTTCTGTTTACCGAGTACCTGCACGGCTTCCCAGCATGCCCGGGTTTTACCGGTTGAGGATGATCCGACCAGCACCAGCATACGGCTGCGCCCAGCTGCAGCGTCGCGTACGGCGTCGGCGAGGACCTTGTCGTGGGCGCGTGGCACGTAATTGGGCATTGCATGAGGCGCCGTCGTCCCTGTGGTGCCTGCAGGGTGAACTTCGAGGTCATGAGGATCCCACTCCCCGACCGGCCGTCCGAGCTCTCGCTCCTCGTTGATACCGCTGGCTTGGCCTTGGGTCGGAAGAGACTGCGGAACCGTGATGGTGATGTGGCGGCCTTGGATTACGGTGCCGTGGACGGTGGTGTCGGCCATGCGGTTGTCGGTACCAGTCAGGCGTGGCTGTCTCAGGGTGCTGTCAAGTCGTGCGTGCAGTTCGTCCAACGGGTCCTTGCTCGTGTACTGGCTGTCCGTACGTTCCCTCACGCGCCGTCCCATCGCCTTCCGGGCCTGGTACTCGCTGGCGTCCGTCTCCAAGTTCCCCCGCCCGCCGTGAATACCGGTGCAGGGCCTTCGATCCCAGCACCATACCGACTGCGAGGAGTGCGCCTCACCCCGTTCCCTGAAGGAGGAGCGGTGATCGAAAGGAAGGTTCAGCCTCGCCTTGGAAGCGAGTCGTTCAGCTCGATCATTTGTCGTCTTCGCCACCCCGATCTGGCAGGTGCCAGAAAGATCATCTGGGCTAGTCCCAATGCCACTTACTTAGCAGTCCCCGATTGGGTGTTGACCCGACAACACCCATGGACGACGTCACAGTCACTGGCATCGACGCCAGCTGAGGTCAGGTGACCTCACGGGCTACAACATCGCCCCCGACTCCTGCCCCTCGGCGACCTGGCGCTCGTACTCCGCCCGTACCTTCGCCGACACCCGACAACCGTGCTCGACCCGGTCCGGCCGCCACCTCACGAGCAGAGAGTTGTTCTTGCTCCGGTTGCAGTTGATACAGGCAAGGACCAGGTTCGCCACCTCGTGACGCCCGCCCCGTGTGAGTGGCCGGATGTGGTCCACGTCCCCGTCTGCAGCTGGACGATCACAGTAGACGCACTGCCCGCCGGCGCGAATCTCCGAATACTCCGCCTCGGTGACGCGGTCCCGCGCCTCCGTGCCGAGTATCCGGGCGCGACGCGCGTTGTAGTAGGCACGGGACCGGTTAGTCCGGATCTCCGGGGGAACGCTGTGCCACTTGCACGGACCACAACGACGGTCTCGCCCCCAGAACGGGCTGGAACACTCCACGCAGACCCGGTCCGTTGCTTCACAGCCAGGGCAGATCGTGCGGTTGCCCCAGAAGATCCGGCCGCAATCGGGACACTCTCGGTCCTTCGCCCGACAGCCCGAGCACAGCCGGTTTCCGGCACTGCGGAACTCCCGACCGCAGCCCGCGCACTCTCGGTCCTCGTTCTGACACCGGTTGCATCGGCTGCGCTTTCCGGTGAAGGCAACTCCACAGCCCGTGCACATCCGTTCGGAGTTCCGGCAGGTGTCGCAGTAGTTCGTCGCACCGGTGAACGTCTCCCCGCAGCCCCAGCAGTCCCGTTCGATCTTGCGGCACTGCCAGCACTTCAGATCCTTCCCAGTGAAGGAATGGCCGCAGTCGGCACACTGCCGCTCAACTGCCTGACAGGTGCTGCACTTCAGCATGTCGCTAACGATCTCCCGGCCACACTCTTCGCAGTTCCGCTTGATCTTCCGACACGGTTTGCACTTCCTATTGGTGCCCTTGAACTTGTCACCGCAGTTGTCGCACGTGCGCTGCCTACTGGAAGCACACGATCCGCAAACGCGCCCGCGTCCGTGAAACGACTGGGTGCAGTGCTTGCAGGTGCGCCAGTCAGCGCGACACGGCGAGCACTTGAGGTTGGTCCCACGAAACTTGCGCCCGCATGCGCATACGCGATCTTGGACCGCCACGGGTCGGCACCCTTCCCTAGGACCCCACCACGCGAAGGGTGGGCTTTCTGCGGCCGACCGTAGAGGGCATCACTGACAAAGCGACTCTGACGAGTGATCACATGATCTGCGCTGGGCGCAAATGCCAGTGCCCTTGACGTCGCTCAAGAGGGTATCTTCGCAGCTCAGCGTTCATGCGGGGACCGTTAAGTAAGTGGCATTGGGGCTAGTCCCCGTGTCGCTGAGGCCACTGGAGGGGTACGTGTCCCAGCTGTCCCACTGTCCCAGCAGGGTCGCTGATTTGCTGTTTTGGGGCGGGACGGGCCTGGCCAGGGAAGACGGACGGCCAGGACGGGTGGGCTGAGCCGTCACGGGCGGTTCAGTGGCAAACGTCTGACTGGCGGCTCGCGCTACCGAGAATGGCGAAGGCCATGATCGTCTGCGGAACAGCTGACGGCGGGAACTGACGGCAACATTGGTGGATGCGAGGCCACAACGGAGACCGTCAGCGCCCGGGTGGCGGGAGCCGCGCGCAGCTCTGCCGAGCACAGGTGAACGCATGAACGAGCTTACAAAGCAGATGTCGGCGGTTCGAAACCGTCTGCGCCCACAGCGGACGACCTTGAGTCGTCAGCACGAAGGGCCAGTTCAGAGGCGTGATCCTCATGAACTGGCCCTTCGTCGTTGCTCGCCAGTCTGGGTCGGTCAGTCCGGCCGTGCCGCAGGCGTGCCACAAGCCTGCGGCGGGTCTCAGCCCTTGTCGCTGGCAGCCTTGCGCGGGTGGTTGCCGTCTCCGTGGCAGATGTAGCAGGTGCGCCAGCCTTCCTCGTACCACTCCATGGCCGAGTCGATCACCCAGAGGCCGTAGAGCTGTCCGGTGCCGTTGCACTTGTTGCAGGGGGCGGTGCAGTCGCAGGGGATTGAGGATCCACGGTTACCGGTCACGGATCCATCGTCGTGGGTGAACAGGGTCCCGAAACAGGTTGGGCACACGGTTTCTGCCAGGAAGGCGGTGGACGGACTCGACATTGCGCGCCTCTCTCGTGAGGTGAACAGCGGACCGAGGTGTCGTTACGATTTTCGCCAGGTGGGCCGATTCCGCTGGTGGCTACTCGGTCTTGGCCCAGCGAGCGACCGTGGCGCGGGAGATGCCGCTGAGTTCGGCGATCCGGCGGTAGGTCACGCCGGCAGCCACGGCTTCGAGCACGACAGGGCGGAGCTCGCGCTCGACCTGTTCGAGCTGAGTCACCAACGTCCGCCGGCGCTGGCCCGGTCCTACGAGCTGGCGAACCGCCTTCGCTTGGCGATCTTCGGGCATCGCATCCAGGGCTGGTGAAACCGGAGCGATGGTAGACGCAGTGTCCGGTTGCTGACGTCCGCCAACTTCCTTGCTCTTCTGCTTGGTTCGCCGATTGGCCATGCTCATACTGTACCCACTTGTCTCATGCGAGACACCTTGTTTCAGATGAAGTCACTCAGGCTCGCATGTGCCAGCCGGAAGCCGCAGGTAGATGGCCATGCCGAGTCGGACTCAATGGGGGAGAGGGGGAGTTGTTACGAGTTTCGCTACTTAATCAAGGCGCCGCGCGCGGCGCGGCGCGGCACTCGCCCGGCTGCCCGCCGTCGCTCCTGTCTTCGCCCCGCTCCCGGCGGGCGCCCGGCGGTGCCGCGTGTGCGGCAGAGAGAAGTGGGGCGCTGCCCCACACCCCGGCCCTCCTCGGAGGGATCGGGGCCAGGCGCGACGGTGTGGCTCGGGCATGGTGAAGGTGACAGGTCGCGGGACGGCCCCCTCCTCGATCGGGCACCCAAGGGCGTGCCCGGAACCTCCAGGGGCCGCCAAGGCCAGGCGCAAGCGTCACGGACGTGAGCCTTGGCGGCCCCTGGAGAACCCGGGTGCGGCGAAGCTGCCCGATCGAGGAGGGAACCGCCCCGCTCAGCCCGAGAACTGCTGGCGGCCAGCACGCGGCAGGGCATCGCGGCCGGAGTGTGCTTGGACCGGCAGGCACGGCGCCGGCCAATCTGCCGAAAAGCTACGACGTACGGCGGCCAGAGCCCCTATGGTCCTGCCATGACTCTCGACGGATCGGACCGAGTTGGCACGGCAATCTTGGTCTCTTGCAGCTATTGCGAGCAGCCAGTGATAGCCCGAGTGGCCGGGGTGGTGGCAGATCACAACCTTGAGAATGGGCCGCCGTCGCTCCTGCAACTTGTCCGGTGTGACCGCTGTGGGCAAGGTGTGCTGGCCGTCGAGGAAGACTACGGGTTTGGGTGGGATGGCGAACCCGCCGTGGTCTGGCCTAAGAAAGTAAGGTCGACTACCTACCCCATCCCGGAGGCCCTCTGGCGCGAGCAGGACGAAGCGAAACGTTGCTTCTCGGCTAAGGCCTACACAGCTGCTGCTGTGATGGTTCGGCGCACCCTCGAAGGTGTGTGCGTGGAGCAAGGAGTGCGCAGTGGGCGAGATACCCTTGTGACGATGCTCAGGAAGCTCAAGGATCAAGACAAGATTGACGACCGTCTCCTGGAGTGGGCGCAAGAGCTGCGGATGCTGGGAAACGAGGGTGCCCACTACACCGGCAGGGCTGTTGATCCTGAGGATGTAGCCGACGGCCTTGCTCTGGCCGATGCGCTTCTCGATTACCTCTACGTCTACTCCGCCCAGTTCGAGAAGTTTCAGGAGCGCCGCGCGAACCGGAAGAAGGCGTCTGAGAAGACTTCGCCCGATGCCTCCAGGGCGGCGCCAGGCGATTCAGCGGCGCCGCCTTCGCCGGAGGCGTAGCAAGTTATTGATTGAACTCTGGAGGGCGGCGTCCGCGTGCCACAGCCGTGCCAGACCGGGCGGTACGTGACGGTCAGTTGGGGGCATCAGGAAGCCAAGGCCAGGCCCATGCCCAAGCGTGGCAAGGCCCAGGTCAGCACCGATGCCCCACGCCAATCCTTACAAAGCAGATGTCGGCGGTTCGAAACCGTCTGCGCCCACAGCTCTGACCAGCATGAAAGCCCCTGACCAAGATCGGTCAGGGGCTTTTTCATGATCGAATGGGAGAATTTTGGGAGATCAACTTCAGGTGGCCTGAGCGGCTTGGCCCGCCCTCTCCCACCGGGCCTGCAGCGCCGCGAGGCGGTCCTGACGCATCTGCGGCGTGACGTGTTCGTACGTGCCCTCGATGTCGGCCACGGCCCAGCCCATGGTCGAGAACCGCAGCGCCCGGTCGACGCGGTCTTCCTTCACCCAGGTGTCGTGGGTGTGCCGGGCACCGCGCATCGTGAAGCCGGGCAGGATCGGCTCCCATGCCTCGCGTGGAGGATGCAGGGCCGACTCGGTCTTCTCCTGCAACGCGCCGACCAGTCCGACGGGCGACTGCTCGACCTGGACCAGCGCGTTGACCGGCTGGAGCGCGGCCGGTGGCCGCTCCCGGCGATCGCCGCCCTGACCGGCCTCGGCGCCCTGATCATCTCCGCGGTTGCCCTCGTATGCCCCTGAATACGCTGCCCCCGCCCGGCTCCGGCCGGGCGGGGGCAGCTCGTTGTTTCCGTCGGCGAGGCATCTGCCCGACAACATCAATCGCGCGTCGCTCCCTGGGGCCACAGGACCCGGACTGGGACGCCAATTCGCTCAGCGTAGGCCACTACGTCAGCTGTCCCGCCGTAGCCGCGGGCGACTTGGCCGTCCCAAACTGCGACGAGTTCATCGACAAGACCTACGAGGACCTCGCTACCAGCCATGTGCGCACTTCCGTCGGACTCGACCATGCCGGTGTGGTGGACCTCTGCGGCATGAAGCAGGAGATCGTCGTACTCACTGTGGTGCCAAGCAGGCAGGTTCTCGCGGTACTTCTGGGCCGGGATGACGACTTCCAGCCGGGCACCATGCTCAAGGGCGGCAGTTGCGATCCAACTGTCTGGGCCATCAGCAATGCAGGAGACCACGGTCAGATCTTGCATCGCGTAGTCGCGGAGGGTCGATTCGAGGAGTTCGCGGACCTTCTGCTCCACGTCGCCGGTCAGCCCTCGGTGGCCGGTGATCCCGATACGCATCAGTGCCGCTCCCTACAGGTAGACGCTGTGCAAGCGCTCATCGAAGTCCCTAACCACCTTCGGCAGAGTGCGGCTAGTGAGACTGCGCCGTATGGCTCGTGCGGTTTCCACGATCCGTCCCGAACGGTACTCCAGTCCGGCTTCGACGGCCTTGGATGCCAGAGCAAAGGCTGCTTCGATACGGCCAGCTGCTAGGTGGCCGGCGGCAACGTCCAGCACCAGCAGCGCGCGCTGCTTTGCGTGGCCGGTAGCCAGGGCTTCGGTGTCAGAGGTCAGTGCCCACTCGGGTAGGCCCAGCCGGGCGCCACAGGTAACCCGGCAAGCCGCGACCTTCCGCTCATCGAAGGCGAAAACCCATGGCCAGGGCGGTGGTTGCTGCTTTTCCAAACCAGCTGTGACCGCACGACTATGGGTCAGCGCGCGGTCAGCACTCCTTTGATCGCCACCGGCAGCGTGAGCGAGGGCCTCGACTGTGGCGAGCCATGCATCGGCGACCGCGGGCCGCTCGACTCCCAGGCACCTTCGGGCTTGCCTGGCCAGGTTCAAGGCTTGAGCGCCATTGCCGGCGTGGGCCTCGAACTGTGCCAGCGAGCCGGTTTGGTAGGCAACCAACAGTGGATCGCGCGCAGCCCGGGCAGCCTTGATAGCCGAGCCATACCAGGTCCGGGCAGACCCGTAATCTCCCATGTCCCAAGCCAGCCACCCCGCCAGGGACGCCGCCTCGCTACCTACTGCGGCCAGCCGGGAGCGCCGATCAGCGGTTGCCGTGGCGCTCAGCGTCTGGATCAGCCGCAAGTGAGAGTGGACCGGTTCGGCAAGGTCACGTGACGGTGTCGAGCCGTCCAGCCGCCGGTATGCCGTGGTGCTCAGCCGCAGAGCAGCGGCTTGTCCCCCCGCATCGGGAAGAGTCGCAAGAGCCGAGCCAGCCGCAGCTGCTGCCGCTACCCCGAAGAATTGCCGTCGTTCCACGTGTTCTGTTCCATCTCGCGCCGTACTGTCCGCCAAGCCCAAGAGTGCGGGCGGGAGGCCGAGGTGTGCAGCCACCTTGGCGAGTTGACCCATGTCGTAGGAGCCGATGCCACGCTTTTCCAGTCTGGACACCGCTGGCTGCGAGAGCCCGACTGCTTCGCCTAACTGTCGTTGGGTCATCCGCCCGTGTCGGGCCAACTCGATCACTCGGCCGAAGTCGCCTCGCTTGGACGCTTCTCTGATCTCCATCGATCGCCAGTCCAAATCCTCATCCCAACCTGCACGCTAGGCGTTTCGATTGTGTAGGCGGTGCATCCGTATGTGTCTGGCGCATATCGGTATGCGGAGGCCGCATCAGCGATAGTCCCACAGCGTGGTCGAGTTGTTGACTGTCTGTCAGACCAGCGGAGCCGAGGGGAATCGCCGTAATGATGACCGCCGAACCAGGTGTCACGAGGGCCACGATGGATGCGCCAACCAACGCCGAGCCGAGCGCCTCATCGTGCCGGACCTGCGGCACCTGCGACGTGCAGTTGCACTTCGACTCCGTGGCGCCGCCGGAGCGCGTCAGCGACCTGGTGGTGCGCGACCGGGGTCGCTGCATCTCCTGCGTGGTGAACGGCACGGGTGCAGGGGGGAGGACCGCATGAGCACCGTACGGCAATCCGCAGGGCAGCAGCCCGACGTCGCCACCGGCTATGGCGTGCACTGGAATTCGGCGACGCAGACGTGGCAGGTGTACGACACCATCGCGTGCAACTGGGTCCAGGTCGACGGCCGTCGGGCGAGCTGGAGGTCATTCCCCGAAGCGTGGGACGCCTGGCGCGCAGCGGAGCGTCGATCTGCGGCGACAGCGTGATGGCGTCCGAGCCCATCGGCTGCGACCCGCTGGCCGAGTACCGCGAGGTCGCCGAGCGCCGTCGGCAGCGGCGCCCGGACCCGCTGTCCGCGATCCTCGCCTACGTCCTGTCGAGCGGGTGCGTCGCGAGCCTGGCCGCCATCCTGCTCGTGTGCTCCCGCCGGCACTGAACGGCCCAATGATTCCCGTTCCGGCCGGAGCGGGTAGACCGGCGCCGAGATATCACGGCCCCTAGGGCCCCGGCGCCACCAGCAAGGCCATCAGCACCGCCAACAACAAGGAGGTACCGATGTTCGTCCACTCGGACCGGATCCCGACCGGGACGCCGTTGCCCAACGGCGTCACCACGCCCCAGCCGTGGGGCGTGCGGCGCATGGCCCCGTACCCGGCGCAGGCGCCGGCTTACGCCCGCGTCGAGTTGGACCCGGACAGCCAGACCGGCCGCTACTTCGACGCCACCGGCCAGGTCATGGAGATGCCGGGGCACGGCACCAGCACCGGCACCAACCCGGCTACCGGCACCGGCAACCCGTCCGACGGCTCCGGCCCCGGCGGTTCCGGCGGCGGTGACCAGGACTCCGGGAACGACAGCGACCAGTGACACCTCCAGGTCCGGTTCTGGTCGTCACCAACCTGGACGACCCCACGACCGACCTGGTGATTGACGAGCTGCACGACCGGGGTGTCCCGGTCGTGCGGTTCGATTCCGGGGACTTCCCCACCACCCTGTCGTTCGCAGCCACCATCACGCCTCACGGCATCGAGGGCACACTGAGCACACCCACCCGCACCGCCGACCTCGCCGCGGTGCGCTCCCTGTACTACCGGAGGCCGTCCGGTTTCACCTTCCCGCATCTGGACGAGCAGTCCGCCCACTTCGCCATCACCCAGGCCCGGTACGGACTCGGCGGAGTGATGGCATCCCTGCCAGGGTGCCTGTACGTCAACCACCCCCACCGGATCGGCGACGCCGAGTTCAAGCCCTCCGGCCTGGCCGTCGCCGCCGCCTGCGGTTTCCAGCTCCCTCCGACCCTGATCACCTCGGATCCGGAAGCCGCGCGGGCCTTCATCAAGCGCCACGGCCCGGTGATCTACAAGCCGCTGTCCACCCCGCTCTACCGGATCGACGGCGTCTCCTGCACGGTCAAGGTCGCCGACGTCGCCCAAGAGGAGATCGACGACGCGGTGGCCGGCACAGCGCACCTTTTCCAGCAGCGCATCGACAAGGTTGCCGACGTACGTGTGACCGTCATCGGGGACCAGGTGTTCCACGTCCGCATCGACTCCGATCTGCTGGACTGGCGCACCGACTACACGCGGCTCACGTACTCGGTGGTGGTGCCCCCGGTCGGTCTGGAAAAACGACTGCGTTCCTACCTGGGCCGGTTCGGGCTGGTCTTCGGCGCTTTCGACTTCGCGATCGACCGGCAGGGGCAATGGTGGTTCCTGGAGTGCAACCCGTCCGGACAGTGGGCCTGGCTGGAGCCGGAGACCGGGCTGCCGATGACCGCCGCGATGGCGGACCTGCTGGAGAGG
The DNA here is from genome assembly GCF_042264695.1 of Kitasatospora sp. NPDC056138. Classification (NCBI taxonomy): domain Bacteria; kingdom Bacillati; phylum Actinomycetota; class Actinomycetes; order Kitasatosporales; family Streptomycetaceae; genus Kitasatospora; species Kitasatospora sp. NPDC056138. The sequence continues at coordinate 148,867 of NZ_JBHJVK010000008.1, forward strand.
AAACACGATGGCCACTGATGCCGAGCTGCGCAGGCGGCTCGCCGACGACCTTACGGCCGGCGGCCACCTCCGCACCGAACCGTGGCGCCGGGCGGTCGAGTCGGTACCCCGGCAGGAGTTCCTGCGCGGCGGCTTCTTCGAGGTGGTGCCGGATTCGGCGCCGACGGCTTGGCGGCCGGTGCTGCCGGACACGGATGGGTGGCTGGAGCGCTGCCACGCGGACGAGTCCTTGGTGACACAGATCGCCGGGGCCATCGTCCCAGGGGACATCCGCGGCGAAATCATGCGTGCCCCCACCTCGTCCAGCACCATGCCGAACCTGGTGGTGCGGATGCACGAGGAACTCCAAGTCGAGGACGGCCAACGGGTGCTCGAAGTCGGCACGGGCACCGGCTACTCCACCGCGCTCCTGTGCCACCGGCTCGGCGACGACCTGGTGACCTCGGTCGAGGTCGACCCGGAGGTGAGCCTGCGGGCGAGGAACGCGCTCGGATCCTGCGGCCACCGGCCGAACCTGGTGGTCGGTGACGGCCTGCTCGGGCACAAGGACGGTGCGCCCTACGACCGGGTGACCGTTACCTGCGGCGTGCTGGCCGTCCCGCAGGAGTGGATCGAGCAGACCCGCCCCGGCGGCATCATCCTCGCCACGTTGTGCGGCTGGCAGTACTCATCCGAGCTGGCCCGACTCACCGTGCACGAAGACGGCACGGCCGCCGGCCGCTTCCTCGGCGGCCAGATCTCGTTCATGCTCGCCCGGCCCCAACTGCCGCCGCCGATCGGGATGCTGCCCGACCTGGACGACGGCGAAGAGCGCCCGGCCGTGTGTGGCCCGGAGGTCCTGGACGACTGGACCACACGGTTCGTCGCCCAACTCGCCGCGCCTCACGCACAGCGGATCACCCTGGCCCGGGCCGGCCGCACCGAAACCGTCCTGATCGACGTGCAGGCGGGCGCCTGGGCTTGCCTGGTCGAGGACCGAGGGCGCTGGACGGTGCGGCAAGGCGGACCAGCACGGATCTGGGACACGGTGGAAGAACGCATCACTCGCTGGCGCTCGGACGATGCCCCGCCGCTCAGCCGGTTCGAGATCACCGTGACCCCCGACCGGCAGACAGTCACCTGGCCGTCGCCCTGAGACGGCCGCTGCGCCCGGCAGCCGAAGAGAGGAACACCGAGTGGACGAGGACGAACCACTGGAGCTGTGGGCAGCCCGAAGGGACGCAGTGCGCCGTCCCCTCGGCGATCTCACAGCACTGATGCTGGACGGTTCCCCGGCGACGCACACCCGACCCACCGAACCGCGCATGGTCATGGAGTGGGACGGCGTCCAGTGGCTCCTCCACGCTGTCGCCGACAACTACGCCGCCGCCCAGCGCATCCTCCACGGAATCAAGGGCGACGGAGTGATGCGGCAGATGATGCCCCAAACGAGTCCGCACAAGGCTGCCGGCCGCCACCGCAAGCCCTGACCGCCCGGCCGCACGCTCCCCAGTACGCCCGCTGCAGCCAGGTAGGCACACCGGCACAGCGGGCCCACAGCCCCGGCGGGCCAAGACTCCTCCGAGACGGCCGGCCGGGGCCTCCCGCCCAGAGAACGGAACCCCGTGACGAGCACCACCACGTCACCATCAACACCCGCACCCACCAGCGCGACCGGCTCGCCCCGCCTGCAGTTGACGGCCCTGCTGGTAGCCGCCACGGCGAGCACGATCGGGAAGTCCCTGGCCGTCTTCGCCGCGATGTGGGGGCTCGACTTCAGCGCCTCCTGGCTGCTGCCTATCTCCATCGCCGCAGTCGGCTGCTGGTCGACCGTGAGCGCGGCCAGACGCGCTGCACCGGACCGCACCCAAGCCGCACTCCGGGCCGGCGGAACCTGCGTAGCCCTGCTGGCAGCGCCCGGGGCCCGCGTCTCCGACGCCATGCTCATCGTGGCCGCAGGCGCCTTCTGCTGGCTCACCGCCGCACTCGTTGGCGACCTGGTGCAGGCCCGCACCGGCCACGGCGTACTCACGGCGCCCTCCGCAGAGAACGCGTGGCTGGACTCGCTGCTCGTCGGCGTGGCGCTCTTCGCGGCCGCCTTCGTCGCCACCCACCTCATGGGGTACGCCGGCGCCCATCTCCCGGCCTGGCTGCCAAGCCCCGCGCACTCGCAGGCCGCGACCGCCGGCGTTCACGGCTACCTCAGTGCCGCCGCCATCATCGGGCACGCCGCGGTCATCGAGGAGCTGCTGATGACCGCGGCGGTCTGCGTGCTCGGGCGGGACATCCTGCCCGCCTGGGTGATCTACACCGTCAGCGTCAGCCTGCGCGTGGCCGCTCACCTGTACCTGGGCTTCGCCGGCATCCCGGTGGCCATCCTCGGCATCACCTCGGTCTACCTGTACCGCAAGTACGGCCGAATCCTGCCACTGATGACCGCTCACTTCGCCTTCGACTTCGGTCAGCTATTCATCAGCTACTGACCTTCCCCCTGACCCTCGGCCGTGCGCTCCCCACAGCGCACGGCCGAGCAGCTATTCGGGCTCCCGTCTCGCCCACCAGTACCCGAGCTGAGCGAGAGAGTTGGCGCCGCTGATCCGCTTCAGCTCGGCGATCTGCTCATGCACCGTACGGCTGCTGACCTCCAGGTCCGTAGCAATACTGGACTGCCCCCGGCCCGACACCAGCAGGCGCAGCACCGGGTCTGCAGCTCAGTCAGGTCCGCCTCGGCGGGGGCCTCGTGGCCGGGCCACGCCGAGGCACGAGTCCAGTCCCGCTCGAACATACCTGCGGTGTAGTGGACGACTCCGGGGTCATGCAGGATCAGTGCCCACGCCGGGCTGGTGGACGCGATCGGCGCGACACTGCCCGGCGCGTCCTGGCAGCGCTGTCGGACGCACTACGCGCGGAATCTGCTCTCGCAGGTCCCGAAGTCCGCCCAGCCCTGGGTCGCCACCCTCCTGCGGACCGTCTTCGAACAGCCTGACGCGGGGGCGGTCCGCCGGCAGATGGCCTCCGTCATCGCCGCGCTCGACGAGCGATTCCCCAAGGCCGCGGAGCACTTGGAGGCCGCTCGCGAGGACCTGCTGGCGTTCGCCGTCTTCCCCCGGACGGTCTGGAAGTCGATCTGGTCGAACAACCCGCAGGAGCGGTTGAACAAGGAGATCCGGCGCCGCACCGACGTCGTCGGAATCTTCCCCGGCCGCAGCTCGATCATCCGCCTGATCGGCGCGGTCCTGGCCGAGCAGAGCGACGAATGGGCCGAGCAGCGGCGCTACATCGGATCCGAGATCCTCGGCCGCTGCCGCCTCCACCCGATCGAGGGAGAAACGCTCGACGAGACCCCCGCAACCGCACTCACCGCCTAGCCTGAAACTGGATTACCGAGTGGCCGTCGATACACCACTCCAGCGGACGTGACCTGTCCAGGCGCGCGGGTGCCGCAACCGCTCGTGCAGAGCGACTGATCGACCAGGCAGCAGTCGTACGATCCGCCGGTCGGACCGTAGTTGCGCAAGATCGCTGCCGGAGTCACGCCGGTGCCGGCACTGCACGTGCGCCATGGTCGCGAAGGGCCGACCATCGAGGTGGGGCCCTTCGGCCCTTCCGAGGGGGCGGCAGTGGACGACCGGCTGATCGGCCCTCAGTCCGGCGAAGTGTGCCAGGCCGCTACCTTCCGTCAGTGGAGGCGCCACGGGAGGCCCGCCCCGGCACGCCCGGGGGACCGGCCAGGCCGGTGTACCGGTGCCTGAGCGGTCCACCCGCGGCCGTGCAGCGGCTCGGAGGTTCGCCCGATGCGCCCGTATGGAACGGCGGCCGGCCGCCCTCTCCCCAGGCGGCAGGTGCGACGGCTCGCAGGCCGTGGTCAGCAGAGCGCCAGCCCGACTTCGACCGTAGGTTTGAGGCTGATGCGCGGGCCCGATCCCGATCCCGGTGCCGGATCGGTCGCCCAGATCGGCTCCGGCGTGGGGTACGACTCCGTGGCACTGCCGTTCAGTGCGTACTCGACCCCGTTGGCCTCGAACGTCACCGCGCTGGTGTGGCACCGGAGCGTGCCCGACGGCACCGTAAACGGCCACGGCGAGACATCGCTCCGTGTCAACGTGCGTTCGTGGGACCACAGGCCGCTGCCGAGGTTGCACCCCCACGCGACCGCGGCAATCACGAACGCAACCGCCCCACCGGTGAAGTAGCGCCCGTACCTCTTCACCGGCTCCGGGCCCACGCCCGGCTGCTCCAAGTCGACCATGCCGCTCCTTCGGATAGCGCGCACAGCCTAGAGCCGAGGTGATCAGCGGGGCCAGGCGTCGGGCTGGCGGGGTTTGCACCGAGCCCGGGGTGTCCCGAGTGCACGGCCGACGTCCGTCACCCGGTCCGCTTGACCCACTGGTGACGGACCACCAGTACGAGCACGAGCAGTACGACCCCCGCCAGCGGTCCCAACAGTGATGCCGCATCGCCGGTGATCAGCGCCCGTATCACCGCACCCAACAGCCCACGTACCAAGCTCTGCATCCGCGCAGGCTACACAGTGTCCGGCCGACACCGGGTGAGGAGGTCACGCCACCGGGACGACGAGCGGTGGGCGGCTCGGCCCCGGGTCGCCGCTGTGCCAGGAGGGCGACGCCGTCCGCGGACCTCTCCCGACGGGGTGCGGATCGAGTGGCGGGGGTCCGGCGGGGACGGCGTGGCAATGATCGGCGGGTCGGCGGGTCAACGTGATCGGCGGGTCGGTGGTGAGGTGTCGGCCGGTGTCGGCCGGTTCTAGGCTGCGGGTATGGCGAACCGTGAGGTGATCGTGGTGACCACCACCCACGACAGTGAGGACAAGGCCCGGGAGCTGGCCGCGAAGGCGGTGCGCGGGCGGCTGGCTGCGTGTGCACAGGTGTACCCGGTCAGGTCGGTGTACTGGTGGGACGGCGAGGTTCAGGACGCGGCGGAGTGGCGGGTGGACTTCAAGACGCGGGCGGATCTCGGGGAACGGCTGGCGGTGTTCATCGGTGAGCAGCACGACTACGAGACGCCGGAGGTCGTCGGCGTCCCTGTGGTCACCGGGAGCAGGGCCTATCTGGACTGGGTGGCGGCCGAGACCGCTGCCTGAGCCGGCCGTCGCCGCCGGCGCCGGTGAGGTCGAGGCCGAGCCGGTCGGCGGGATCCGCAGTCGTCGCCAGGGCCATCGGCTACTCCTGGGGGGATCTCGCCGGCGGGGACGTCTGCGGTCGCGGTGATGCCCTCGGACTCCGGGAGCGACTGCAGCCGTTCGATGACCGCAGCGTCTGTCGTCTCGAACCGGCCGCCGGTGAACTGGGCCCGGATGCTCTTGTCGTCCTGCAGTGCCAGGCCCGGGTACATGGAGCTGTGGAAGGTGGAAATCTTGGCTCTCCTTAGATCCTGTACCACCGGCGAACTGTCACCGCACATTCATCTGACGGGTCAGCAGTGATAGAACATTGTCACGCTCTGGACCAGGGGGAACAGCTGGACCGGGTAGCTGAGCGGGTTGAGCTGCCTGAATCGCGAAATGTAGTAGTCGGAATTTGAAATGACCATGTCGGGGCCGTCGAACTTCGGGATGCGGAAAAGATCGTTTCCATCTGCGCCGAGCAGGGCCAACGCTCTGATAATCCACACATCGTTGTGGCTGCTGATGGTGACGATCGCATCGAAGTCTGCGAGGCCATCCGACCAGAGGATCATCCTGGCGAATTTCAGAGTGCAATCTCCGGAGGTCAGTCGGCCCCAGGAGAAATCCCTCCGCCCCAGTTCGGCGAACTCGCGGGTTTCCTCCGCCGTGGCTTCGAACATCTTCGGGGAGCCCTCGCCGTTGCAATCGCACATGGCGCACCTCCCGTGAAATGGGCGTATTCTCCCCGACTGCCTCTTTCCGGTGCACTGTTGGTCCATGACGCGCCGCGAGAGCAGTCATTCCACTTTTGACATGGGGTGGTCCATGCCGCCACTTCGGTGTGTTGTCAGGCCGTCGCGTCAGGTCCTTGATCAGGCCGTGGCAGGTCTCGGCGCCGCACTCCGGGCCGGCCTCGCCGTAGATCATCCACTGGATCTCCAGCACGTCGGAGACGTCGGCGCGGGAGCGGGCGGTGCCGGTCGACGGTCTGCCACTCGAACTCGACGCTCCTGGTGCGGCTTGCCGCCGGACAGGCCGCGGTCGCGGACCGGAACGGTGTCTCGGTCGGCGTGACCGTGTACGGCTCACCGTGGTGGTTCGGCAGGCTGTAGGTCGCGCCCTGCCCGGAAACCGCAGCCACTGCGGACTCCTCTCATCAAGTAGCGCGGCCGTCGGCCTGCCCTACTCGGTGGGTGCCGCCAACCCGCGCAGGTGGCGGGTCTTCAGCGCGATCCCGGCCCGGCGCCGGGCCTCCCGGCAGTGAGTTCTCTCCATCGGTCACACTCCTGCGCCGTGATCTGTCAGAGCGGTGACAGCACGTTGAAGCCCGGAGGGAAGACGACGATGGAAGCACGTTCGATCACTGCTGAGGTGCCGATGGGTCCGCGGATGTCCCAGGACCCGCTGGAGCTCGTCCCCGAGCTGGCGGAGGTGTCGGCGGCACTGTTCAGGGCCACCGGCAACCGCTCGGTACCGCGGACCACGATCAGCCTGGTCCAGCTGCGGGCCGGCCAGATCGTCGGCAACACCTACCTGACCGTCCTGCACACGGGCTTTCTGCGCAAGGCCGGGGAGTCGGAGGAGCGGATCACCGCGGTGGCGTCCTGGCAGGACGCACCGTGCTTCAGCGGTGCCGAGCGTGCCGCGCTGGCTCTGGTGGAAGCCGTGCTCCAGCCGTCCGCACACGGCGAGCGGGTGTCCGACGAGCTGTACGCCCAGGTGTCCGAGCACTACGAGGAGAAGGCGCTCGCGACCTTGACCATCGCCATCGGACAGGTCGGCTTCTTCATCCCGATCGCCCTCATCGCCAAGCCGGTCCCCGGACGGGCGTTCACCGATCCATGGGCGTGAGACCGGCCGGGCTCCGCTGAAGGGCGCGGTCAGTCCGGCGCCGATGCCGGTGCCGACGCCGCCGGGCGGGCGAGGGAGACCGTGAGCTCGCCGTCCGCGACGTCGGCCCGCAGGGTGTCGCCCTCCCGGACGCTGCCGTCCAGCAGCAGGTTGGAGATCCGGTTGTCGAGCTCGGACTGGATGGTGCGGCGCAGCGGCCGGGCCCCGAACTCGGGCCGGTAGCCCTTGTCGACCAGCCACTGCCTGGCCTCCGGCGTGACCTCGAGGCCGATGTCCTGGGCCTTGAGCAGACGTTCGCTGCGGGCCAGCAGCAGGTCCACCACCGACAGCAGCTCCTCCCTGCCGAGGGCGTGGAAGACGATGATCTCGTCGATCCGGTTGAGGAACTCGGGCTTGAACTGGACGCGCAGGTCCCGCATCAGGTCCTCGCGGATCTCGTCCACCCGGCCCGAGTGGTCGAGGATCCGCTGGGAGCCGATGTTGCTGGTCATGATGACCACGGTGTTGCGGAAGTCGACGGTGCGGCCCTGGGCGTCGGTCAGCCGGCCGTCGTCCAGCACCTGGAGCAGGATGTTGAAGACATCGGGGTGCGCCTTCTCCACCTCGTCGAAGAGCAGCACGCTGTACGGCTTGCGGCGGACCGCCTCGGTGAGCTGGCCGGCCTCGTCGTAGCCGACGTAGCCGGGCGGGGAGCCGACCAGGCGGGAGACGGTGTGCTTCTCCTGGAACTCGCTCATGTCGAAGCGGATCATCCGGTCCGGGTCGCCGAAGAGCAACTCGGCCAGGGCCTTGGCGAGTTCGGTCTTCCCGACGCCGGTCGGGCCGAGGAAGAGGAAGCTGCCGGTGGGGCGCTGCGGGTCGCCCATGCCGGCCCGGCTGCGGCGGACCGCCTGGGCGACGGCGGTGACCGCCTCGTCCTGGCCGATGACCTTCCGGTGCAGGTGGTCCTCCAGCTTCAGCAACCGTTCGCGTTCGGTCTCGTTCAGCTGGGCGACCGGGATGCCGGTGCGGGCGGAGAGGACCTGGGCGATGTCGTCCACGGTCACCGCGACGACACCCTCGCGGTCCTCGGCGACTGCTGCCAACTCGTCCTCGACCTGGCGGAGTTCGGTCTTCAGGTTGGCGGCGCGGACGAAGTCCTCGTCGGCCACGGCCTCGTCCAGTTCACGGCGCAGCTTGGTGCGCCGGTCCTGGGCCTCGACGGTCTTGCCGCTGCCGGAGAGGCTGCGCAGCCGTACCCGGGCGCCGGCCTGGTCGAGCAGGTCGATGGCCTTGTCGGGCAGGAACCGGTCGCTGACGTAGCGGTCGGAGAGCGCGGCCGCGGCGTCCAGGGCCTCGTCGGAGAAGCGGACCTGGTGGTGCGCCTCGTAGGCGTCCCGGAGGCCGTGCAGGATCTGGACGGTCTCCTCGACCGACGGTTCGGGCACCAGGACGGGCTGGAAGCGGCGCTCCAGCGCGGCGTCCTTCTCGATGTGCCTGCGGTACTCGTCCAGGGTGGTCGCCCCGACCACGCTCAACTCGCCCCGGGCGAGGGCGGGTTTGAGGATGTTTCCGGCGTCCATCGAGCCTTCGCCGCCCGCTCCGGCGCCGACCACGGTGTGCAGTTCGTCCAGGAAGAGGATGACGCTCTGCTCGGCGGCGACCACCTCGTCGATGACGTTCTTCAGCCGCTCCTCGAAGTCGCCCCGGTACTTGGACCCTGCCACCAGGCCGGTCAGGTCGAGGCTGACGACGCGTCGGTCCGCGAGGTTCCTCGGGACGTCGCCGGAGACGATCCGCTGGGCCAGGCCCTCGACGATGGCGGTCTTGCCGACGCCGGGTTCGCCGATCAGGACCGGGTTGTTCTTGGTCCGGCGGGAGAGGATCTCGACGGTCTGCTCGATCTCCGCGGCCCGGCCCACCACCGGGTCCAGGCGGCCCGCGCGGGCCTGCTCGGTGAGGTCGCGGCCGTACTCGTCCAGGGTCGGTGTGTCGCTGCCGTCGGCGGTCGCCGCGGCCCGCTCGCCGCCGCTGCCCCGGCTCTCCAGGGCGCTGCGCAGCGCTCCCTCGGAGGGGGCCGCGTTGCGCAGGGCCTGGCCGGCGCCCGAGCGGTCCTCGCCGAACAGGGCGGCCAGGATGTGCTCGGGACCGATGTAGGAGGCGCCGGCGGCCTGCGAACGGGCGTGCGCCGCGAGCAGGGCGCGCTTGGCGGCGGGGGTGAGCGACGGCTCGCTGTCGGCGCGGCCCGCGGCGGCCCCGGCGGGGAGTGCCCCGTGCAGGTCCTCGGCGAGCCGGTCGGGGTCGACTCCGGCGCGCTCCAGCAGATGCCGGGACTGCTCCACCTGGGTGGCGGCCCAGAGCAGGTGGTCGGTGTCGAGGTCGCTGCTGCCGTCCTCGGTGGCCCGGTCGGAGGCGACCGCGAGCAGGGTCCTGGCGGAGTCGCTCAGCATCCGGCCGATCGGTACGCGCTGGACGGCGGGCGGGGAGGAGAGCGGGCTCATGCCGAAGAACCTGCTGAGCAGATCGGAGAACGGGTCGTCGGACCCGAACGGAGGCAGCGTCACGGGGGATCACCTCTCCCGGTGGGGAGTTCGTGGGACGGCCGGGGCCAATGCTGTCCACACAAACACACCGGTCCGGGCGCCGCCCGCCGAGTCGTACCGCAGGAGTCGGCCGCCGGGCCGCCCGTACGGCGCCCGGCCGGGGGTGAGGCGCGCCCGGCCGGGCGCGACGGCGCCGCCCCGCCGGTCAGGAGACGGCGTCGCGCGGTGGGCGGCCCGCCAGGTACTCGGTCACGTTCTGCACGGCGGCCAGCGCGATCCGGACGACGGTCTCCCTGGTGACCCCGCCGACGTGCGGGGACAGCACGACCCCGGGGGCGCGGAGCAGGCGCAGCCCGGCGGTCGGTGGTTCGGGGTCGAACACGTCCAGGCCGGCCCCGGCGAGCGCACCGGCGGCGAGGGCGTCGGCCAGCGCTTCCTGGTCGATCAGCGCGCCGCGCGCGGTGTTGACCACGAAGGCGGTGGGTTTGAGCAGGGCGAGCCGCTCGGCGTCGAGCAGATGGCGGGTCCGGTCGGTCAGCGGTGCGTGCAGCGAGACGTAGTCGCTGGTCCGCAGCAGTTCGTCGAGGTCCACCCGCCGTGCGCCGAGCCGTAGTTCGACCTCGGCGGGGGCGGGCCGGGGCCCCGCGTACTGGACCGTCATGTCGAACGCGGCCGCGCGCCGGGCGACTTCGCGGCCGATCGCGCCGAGGCCGACGATGCCCAGCATCCTGCCGGACAGTTCGGTGATGGACGGCTGCAGGCGGGGCAGCGCCCAGTCGGCCCGGGCGAGTGCGGTGTGGGCGGGGATCAACTGCTTGGCGAGGGCCAGCATCAGGGCGAAGGTCTGCTCGGCGACGTTCTTGCGTTCGGCGTCGCTGGAGCCGATGGTGCAGACCGTCACCCGCTGCCGCCGGGCCGCCGCCAGGTCGACGTAGTCGTAGCCGTGGCTGGCGCACTGGACCAGCTCCAGCTCGGGCGCGGCGGCGAGGTGCCCGGCGGTGACGGGGGACAGTGCGGTGATGATCGCGCGGGCCTGCCGCAGCGCCTGCGGGTCCTCCCCGGCCGCCTCCACCACGGTGACCCGGGCGTGTTCGGTGAGCAGGGCGGCGAGTGCGGTACCGGCCGCCCGGCCGCCCATGTGCGGCGGGACGACGGCGAGCACGTTCGGGACGGTCATACGGGATCCCTCCTGTCGTCGGACATGTGATCGGCCGTGCGGCGTCCCGGGGCACGGGGACCGCGCGGAGCGGAGGACAGCGGGCGGCGGAGGCCGTCGCACCACCCCCTCCCGGGGGGAGCGGGCCGCACCGAGGGGATGCCGCCGTCCCCGGTCCCGCCCGGTTCCCCGAGCCCGGGGCCGGGGAGCGGTGCTCCGGGCGGAGTGCCGCTCAGTCCGCGCGGCTCAGCGCCTGCGGGGTGAGCCCGGCGGCACGGGTGTGGCCGGCGAGGGCGAGGGTGAGGTCGAACTCGCTCAGCAGGGTCCGGATCACGTGCTCCACCCCGGCCTGCCCGTCGAGCCCGAGCCCGTACGCGTACGGGCGGCCGAGCAGGACCGCACGGGCGCCCAGCGCGAGCGCCTTGAAGACGTCGTCACCGGTGCGGATCCCGCTGTCGAACAGCACGTCGAGCCGGTCGCCGACCGCCGCGACCACACCGGGGAGGGCGTCGAGGGACCCGATCGCGCCGTTGACCTGCCGTCCGCCGTGGTTGGAGACCACCACCCCGTCCATGCCCGCGTCGGCGGCCTGCCGGGCGTCGTCGGGGTGCAGGACGCCCTTGAGCACGATCGGCCCGTCCCAGTGCTCGCGCAGGAAGGCCAGGTCGGCCCAGGTCTTCCCGGGGTCGGCGAACATCCCGACGAAGTGCAGCACGGCGGCGTCCCGGTCCTCGTCCACCGGTTTGGCCAGCCCGGCCAGGAACGCCGGGTCGCCGAAGTAGTTGGCGGTGCCGACGCCGCGCAGGAACGGCAGGTACGCCTGGTCGAGGTCGCGTGGACGCCAGGAGAGCAGCGGGGTGTCCAGGGTGACGAACAGCGCGCTGAAACCGGATGCCTTCGCCCGCCGCAGAAAGCTCCGGGTGACCTCGCGGTCCTTGCCCCAGTACAGCTGGAACCAGCGCTCGGCGTCCCCCATCGCGGCCGCCACCTGCTCCATCGGCGTGCTGGAGACGCTGGAGAGGATGTACGGGACGCCCTGCGCGGCGGCCGCGCGGGCGGCCGCGAGTTCGGCGTCGGGGTGCACGATCGACAGCACGCCGACCGGGGCCAGCGCCAGCGGGGCCGACAGGGTGGTCCCGAGCACCTCCACCGCCAGGTCGCGCGTGCTGACGTCCCGCAGCATCCGGGGCACGATCCGCCAGCGGTCGAGCGCGGCCCGGTTGGCCCGCTCGGTACGGCCGTTGCCCGCGCTGCCCGCGACGTACCCGACCGGTCCGGGGCCGAGCCGTTCGGTGGCCACGGCCTCCAGCCGGGTGAGGTCGGTCGGCATCCGGGGCACGGTGCCGGCGAGGCCGTTCAGGTAGATCTCGAACTGGTACGCCGACCGGTCCCGTGCCGCTCCACTGCCCCCACCGCTCCGCGAAGCCATTTCGAGCCCCTCCCTCGTGCCGCTGCCGGATGCGTCAGAGTCCATCACCCCGGCGGGCCCGAACTCCAGACCCGGGCGGCGATTTCCCGGCGCCGGACCCCTGACCCCCTCCGGCCGTGCGCCGGAGGGGACTTGGCGCCGGTGTCCCGAGCCGCACCCACCCTCTCGATGCCGCAGGACCGCCGAGCCCGCCGTCCCCGGCCGGGGCCTTCAGTCGGGCGCCCACCGGTCGAACACCTCTTGACGGGTGCGCGGGGGTCGGCTTACTTTGCTTTCGCATACCAAAACTATTATTCCGTATCGTGGAATAAGCGAATGGCGGAAGAGCCCCGACCACCACACCGGGCCGACGCAGGAGAAACCCGATGCCTCGTATGACAGCCGCCCGCGCGGCAGTGGAGATCCTCAAGCGCGAAGGCGTTGAGGTCGCGTTCGGCGTGCCGGGCGCTGCGATCAACCCCTTCTACGCCGCTCTCAAGGCCTCCGGCGGGATCAACCACACGCTGGCCCGCCACGTCGAGGGCGCGTCCCACATGGCCGAGGGCTACACCCGCACCAAGGCCGGGAACATCGGTGTCTGCATCGGCACTTCGGGTCCGGCGGGCACGGACATGATCACCGGCCTGTACTCGGCGATCGCCGACTCGATCCCGATCCTCTGCATCACCGGCCAGGCGCCGGTCGCCCGGCTCCACAAGGAGGACTTCCAGGCCGTCGACATCGCCTCGATCGCCAAGCCGGTCACCAAGGCGGCGACCACCGTGCTGGAGGCCGCGCAGGTCCCGGGCGTCTTCCAGCAGGCCTTCCACCTGATGCGCTCCGGCCGCCCCGGCCCGGTCCTGATCGACCTGCCGATCGACGTCCAGCTGACCGAGATCGAGTTCGATCCCAAGATGTACGAGCCGCTGCCGGTCTACAAGCCGTCCGCGACCCGCGCCCAGATCGAGAAGGCGATCGCCTTCCTGCAGGAGTCCGAGCGCCCGCTGATCGTCGCCGGCGGCGGCGTCATCAACGCGGACGCCGCCGAGCTGCTGGTCGAGTTCGCCGAGCTGACCGGTACGCCGGTCGTGCCGACCCTGATGGGCTGGGGCATCATCCCCGACGACCACGAGCTGAACGCCGGCATGGTCGGCCTCCAGACCTCGCACCGCTACGGCAACGCGACCCTGCTGGCCTCGGACTTCGTCCTCGGCATCGGCAACCGCTGGGCCAACCGCCACACCGGCGGACTCGACGTCTACACCGAGGGCCGCACGTTCGTCCACGTCGACATCGAGCCCACCCAGATCGGCAAGATCTTCGCGCCGGACCTGGGCATCGCCTCGGACGCCAAGGCCGCGCTGCAGCTGTTCGTCGAGGTGGCCGGGGAGCTCAAGGCGGCCGGTCGGCTGAAGGATCGCAGCGAGTGGGCCGCCGCCACCCAGGAGCGCCGGGCCACGCTCCAGCGGAAGACCAACTTCGACAACGTGCCGATCAAGCCGCAGCGCGTCTACCAGGAGATGAACCGCGCCTTCGGCCCGAAGACCCGCTACGTCACCACCATCGGCCTCTCCCAGATCGCCGGCGCGCAGATGCTGCACGTCTACAAGCCGCGCCACTGGATCAACTGCGGTCAGGCGGGCCCGCTCGGCTGGACCATCCCGGCCGCGCTGGGCGTCGCCACCGCCGACCCCGATGCCCAGGTCGTCGCCCTCTCCGGCGACTACGACTTCCAGTTCATGATCGAGGAGCTGGCCGTCGGTGCCCAGCACCGGATCCCGTACGTCCACGTGCTGGTGAACAACTCGTACCTGGGCCTGATCCGCCAGGCGCAGCGCAACTTCGACATCGACTTCCAGGTCAAGCTGGAGTTCGAGAACCTCAACTCCCCGGAGCTGGGCGTCTACGGCGTCGACCACGTCAAGGTCGCCGAGGGGCTGGGCTGCAAGGCGATCCGGGTCACCGAGCCGGACCAGCTGCTGCCGGCCTTCGAGGAGGCCAAGAAGCTGGCCGCCGAGTTCCGGGTCCCGGTCGTCGTCGAGGCGATCCTGGAGCGGGTCACCAACATCTCGATGGCCGGTGCCGACATCGACAAGGTGAACGAGTTCGAGGAGCTCGCCACCCGCCCGGGTGACGCCCCGACCGCGATCAGGCCGCTGGTCTGACCGACCCGCGGGACCGACCGCTCCGGGGCCCTTCCGCCGGGGGGCACCGGACCGGTCGAGCCGCTCGAACACCGGCCGCCCGGCCGGGGAGGGCCGTCTCCCCGGCCGGGCGGCCGTGTGCGCTGCGGGGCCGGGCCGTCAGCCGGTCCGCCAGCCACAGGTCCTGGCCATCCAGCTGGTGCAGTGCGAGGACAGCCAGTGCGGCGCCGCCGACGGCCGGTGCGGCCTGGTCCGGTTGAGGATGCGGGAGAAGTCGTGCGGGTTCTGCGGTGTGCCGCTGCAGTTGGCGGCGGTTACGCCGTGGGCGGGGCACGCCTTGTCACGGGTCGTCGACCAGTAGGCGATCAGCTGGATGCCCTTGTCCGCGGCGAACCCGGCCAGGGTGGCGGCGTCCGCCAGCGAGAAGACCTCGTTGGCGTGGTCGTTGACGCCGATCATCGGGGTGTTCCCCTGCATCCCCCAGAGCTCCTTGGCGCCCTTGGCCGGCCAGATCCCGGACATCTGCCGGTGCAGGCCCTCGGCGGCCGTGGTGGCGGTCTTGCCCATGTCGAAGTCGGGGCCGTAGTCCATGGTCATGATGTTGACCACGCCCACGTCGACGCCCTGGTCCCTGGCGTTCTCCAGCAGTGTGACGGCGTTGGGCGACAGGCCGTCGGGGTTGACCGGGAGGGTGTAGTGCACGGCCAGCCTGCGCCCGGCGGCCGCGTACTCCCGCTGGAGCTCGGCCAGCGCCTGGTTGCGGCGCTGGTTGGCCTCGGTGTTGTCCAGGGAGCCGCCCTCGATGTCGAAGTCGATCCTGGTCAGGTTGAGGCTGTCGACCACCCTGCGGTACTCCGCCTTCAGGGTCTCCACCGAGTCGCAGACCAGGGCGAGTTCTCTGCCGTTGCCGCCGCCGAACGAGGTGATGACGTCACCGCCGGCCGCCCGCAGGCCGTTCACGGCGGACTGCCAGCCCTTGTCGTCGACCGGGATGGTGCCGTCGAAGGCGCCGTGGCAGCTGCCGTTGCTGATCACGAACGCCAGAGTGAAGTACGTGAGTCCGGTGGCCCGGTGCAGCTCGGTCAGCTTCTCGGCCGACCGCCAGGTCTCCAGGTAGGGGGCGGTGTAGTGGGCGGGGAACCCCGGGCCGGGGACGGCTGCGGCGTGTGCGGGGGAGGCGGTGGCGAGCAGGGTTCCGGCCGTCAGGGCGATCGGTGCAAGGGTCGGAGCCAGGCGGAGGGGGCTGAGCATCGGGCGTCCTCGTGGTCGGACCGGACGGGGGCCGGCCGCACGGAGGTCTGCCGCTCCGTGGCTGCCCGAGGCTGCTGTCCCGTCGATCAGTTGATCATGTGCTCATATGTGTGAGAGCCGTACCGGGACAGAGTATTGACGCCTGGTCCTGACGGATACTCGAACCGCGACCGGGGGTGAATGCTTCGCCCGTTCGGTCCACGCGCAGACGGGGTCAGGCCCCGAGCTGCCAGATGGTGCCGTGACCGGCCAGTACGGTCGCCGCGAGGACGGCCAGATCGGCGAGGCCGAGCGCCAGTCCGAGCAGGGCGCGGCCCCGGCGGCGGGTCTGCCGGGCCAGCGCGAGGGCGGCGAGGGTCGCGGCGAGCGGGCCGAGCACCAGGTTGAAGACCAGCAGGCCGAGCAGGCCGAGGATGAACGAGGCGACGGCCATCTGGTCGGCGTTCTCGACGCGTTCGGTGCGCCGGGTGCTCCGGTCGCCCTCGGTGCGGTCGGTGTCCCGGGCGGCTGTGGTCGGACGCTGGATGCTGAGCTGGTTCATGGCAGGACTCCTGGGGGAGCGGCGCGGTGTCTCGGGCTGTCAGTTCCGGTGCGCACGCGCGAGGCCGGACCGGGCGGTGCGGGTGCGGGCGAGGTGCTCACGGGCGGCGAAGGTGAGCAGCCAGGCGGCGATCGCGGCGGAGGCGGTCAGGAAGACCGGGAGCGAGGTGTGGATGGCGGCCCCGGCCAGGAGGCCCATGACGACGATGACGGCGAGGAGCACGGTCAGCCCTTCACGTTGGTCGGCGGCGCCGGAACCGGGGTCCGGGATCCGGCGGGCTCGGCGAACATTTGGGCTAACAAGTGTTCGCCGACTTCTCCACTCTACGCTGGCGCGAGTCAGCAAACAGTTGTTTACTGAATGATGTGAGTCACACCGTGGGGGTCAGACAGGCCCAGAAGCAGCAGAGCCGCCGCGCCCTCCTCGATGCGGGCCTGCACCTGTTGGAGCATCAGAACCTCAGCGGCCTCGGCGTGCGCGAGGTCACCCGTGCGGCGGGCATGTCGCCGGCCGGGTTCTATCGGCACTTCCGGGACCTGGCCGAGCTCGGGGTGGTCCTGGTGGAGGAGTCGCTGGCCAGCCTGCACGGGATGATCCGGGGCGCGCTGGCCGAGCAGGGTGAGGCCGGGGAGTTGATCGACCGTACGGTCGAGCTGATCGCCGGGCACGTCCGGGAGCACCGGGCCCACGTCCGCTTCCTGGCCCGCGAGCGGCACGGCGGGGTGCAGCCCGTGCGGGCGGCGATCGCCGCCGAGCTGGTGCGGTTCGCCGACGAGGTCGCCGCGGCGCTCGGGGCGCAGCCGGAGTCGGCGGGCTGGAGCGCGGCCGACGTGCGGATGCTCGCGGAGCTGTACGTCGACCACATGGTGGCGACCGCCGTCGCCTTCCTCGATGCGGACGGACCCGAGGCCCAGGAGCGGATCGCCGGTACGGCGCGGACCCAGCTGCGACTGATCAGCGTGGGCCGTCGGCACTGGCGCGACGTCTGACGGGGGTTCGGCCGACGGCTGGCGGCCCGGTGCGATCCCGTGCATCCTGACGGTCCGACAGTACTTGCTTGCTTTCTTCGTATTGACAACTCAACATGCCCACGCCAATTTTGGAGGACCCCCACACCGAGAGGCACTCTCATGAAGAAGCCGCTCATCGGCGCGTCCTCCGCGCTCCTGCTGGCCGGGGCGACCGCCCTGGCCGGTGCCCTGCCCGCCTCGGCCGCGACCGCCGCGCCGACCGCCCCCACCACGACCTCGGCCAAGGCCCCCGCCGTGACGGTGGACTTCTCCGGGACGGTGGCGCTCAGCGACTGTTCCGGCTCGCTGGTGCGGATGCCCAACTCCGTGGACACCGACCCGGCTCTGATCCTGACCAACGGGCACTGCCTCGAAACCGGGATGCCCGGCCCGGGCGAGGTGATCGTCAACCAGTCGTCCAGTCGCAGCTTCACCCTGCTGAGCTCCACCGGCGGCAGACTCGGCACGTTGCGGGCCAGCAAGGTCGTCTACAGCACCATGACCGACACGGACGTGACCTTCTACCAGCTCAACACCACCTACTCGTCGATCAAGTCCCGTTACGGCATCAGCCCGTTGACGATGTCGACGACCCATCCGGTCGCGGGCGCCGGGATCAAGGTGGTCTCCGGCTACTGGAAGAAGACCTACTCCTGCAACATCGACGGCTTCGTCTACCGCCTCAAGGAGGGTGACTGGACCTGGAAGGACTCCGTCCGGTACACCCCCAGCTGCAACACCATCGGCGGCACCTCGGGCTCGCCCGTGGTCGACACCGGCACCGGGCAGCTCGTCGCGGTCAACAACACCGGCAACGAGGACGGTGAGACCTGCACCGTCGACAACCCGTGCGAGGTCGACGAGAACGGAAAGGTGACGGTACGCCAGGGCATCAACTACGCCGAGGAGACCTACACCATCCCGTCCTGCTTCGCCGCCGGGAACCGGCTGGACCTCACGCTGCCGTCCTGCACGCTGCCGCAGCCGTAGCCTCCGCAGAGCGCGACGCGCGCCGGACGGGCCGCCCGCGGGCGGCCCGTCCGGCTGTGCGCGTCCGCCCGTTCAGGCCCGGTCCGGCGCGGGTTCGCCGGAGCCGGGTCAGGCCGTTCCGGTCGAGCCCCTGGGCGAAGTTCTGAATCAGTGCTTCAATTCTTTGTGTGGCATATCGACGCACCCCCGCCGTCCAGGCCCGCCTCGACGCCCAGCGCGAGGCGGTCCTGCAGGCCGCCGTCGAGCTGCTCGCGGAGCGCGGGTACGGCGGCTGCTCGGTGGCGGCGGTGGCGAGCCGGGCCGGGATCGCCACCGGCAGCGTCTACCAGCACTTCGCGGGGAAGTCCGAGCTGGCCGTCGCGCTGTTCAGGACCGTGGTCGGCCGCGAGGTGGCGGCCGTCGGCGAGGCCGTCGCGGCGGCCGCCGCCCGAGGTGAAGGCCCGCACGGGCGGGTGGCGGCGGTGGTCGAGACCTTCGCCGCACGGGCCCTCAAGGCGCCCCGGCTCGCCTACGCCCTGCTCGTCGAGCCCGCCGACGCCGTGGTGGACGCCGAACGCCTGGTCTTCCGGCGGGCGTTCCGCGACCTGTTCGCCGAGCAGATCCGCGCGGCCGTCGCCACCGGCCGACTGCCCCGCCAGGACGCCGAGCTGACCGCCGCCGCCCTGGTCGGCGCGGTCGGCGAGGCCCTGGTCGGCCCGCTCGCCGCCGGATCGGGCCCGGACGACGTGATCCCCGCCCTGGTCTCCTTCGCCCTGCGCGCCCTGGGCGGCCGGGCGGGCGGGGAAGACCCCCTAGACCCTGCCCCTCGGATTCCCTAAGGAGAACGTGATGCCGTCGACGCACGAGGTCACCAACCAGGTGCCCGACCTGTACGGCCACGATGTCGCCGCCGACCCCACCCTGCTCGCCGCGCTCCGCCGGGCCGGCGCCGACTGGGCCGAGCCCGAGCTGCACCGGCTCGGCGAGCTCGCCGGGACCGAACAGGCCGCCGAGTGGGGCCGGCTGGCGAACGAGAACGAACCGGTGCTGCGCACCCACGACCGCTACGGCCACCGGATCGACGAGGTCGAGTTCCACTCGGCCTGGCACGAGCTGATGCGGGTCGCCGTCTCGCACGGTCTGCACGCCGCGCCCTGGCGCGACGGCCGGCCGGGCGCGCACACCGCACGGGCCGCCAAGTTCTACCTCTGGGGCCAGGTCGAGGCCGGGCACAGCTGCCCGATCTCGATGACCTACGCCGCCGTCCCCGCGCTCCGGGCCACGCCAGAACTGGCCGGACAGCTGGAGCCGTTGCTGGCCGCGACCGAGTACGACTTCGGGCTGCGGGTGCCGGGCGGCAAGCGCGGCCTGATCGCGGGCATGTCGATGACGGAGAAGCAGGGCGGCTCCGACGTCCGCTCCAACACCACCACGGCCGTGCCGAACCCGGACGGCACCTACCGGCTGACCGGGCACAAGTGGTTCACCTCGGCGCCGATGTCCGACCTCTTCCTGACCCTGGCCCAGGCGCCGGGCGGACTGAGCTGCTTCATGCTGCCGCGCGTCCTGCCGGACGGGAGCCGGAACCGGATCCTGCTGCAGCGCCTCAAGGACAAGCTGGGCAACCGCTCCAACGCCTCCGCCGAGATCGAGTACGACGGCGCGGTGGGCTGGCTGGTCGGCGAGGAGGGACGCGGGGTGCCCACCATCATCGAGATGGTCAACATGACCAGGCTCGACTGCACCCTCGGCGCGGCCTCCGGGATGCGGCTGGGCGCCGTGCGGGCGCTCCACCACGCCACCCACCGGCGGGCGTTCGGCAAGGCGCTGGTCGACCAGCCGCTGATGCGCAACGTGCTGGCCGACCTGGTGGTGGAGTCCGAGGCGGCCACCGCCGCCGCCCTGCGACTGGCCGCCGCCACCGACCTGACCCTCGCCGGTGACGAACAGGAGTCGCTGGTCAGGAGGCTGGGGCTGGCCGTGACCAAGTACTGGGTCTGCAAGCGTGGTCCGGGCCATGCGGCGGAGGCGCTGGAGTGCTTCGGCGGCAACGGGTACGTCGAGGAGTCGGGCATGCCCCGGCTCTACCGGGAGGCCCCGCTGGTCTCCATCTGGGAGGGCTCGGGCAACGTCGCCGCGCTCGACGTGCTGCGCGCGATGGCGCGGCGGCCCGCCACCGTGGAGGCGTTCCTCGGCGAGGTCGAGCTGGCGGCCGGCGCGGACCGCAGGCTGGACGCCACCGTCGGTGAACTGCGCAAGCAGCTGGGCGACCCGGACGAGATCGAGTACCGGACCAGGCGGCTGGTCGAGCTGATGGCGCTGGTCTTCCAGGGCTCGCTGCTCATCCGCCACGGCGACCCGGCGGTGGCCGAGGCGTTCTGCGCCTCCCGGCTCGGCGGGGACCACGGCGGCGCGTACGGCACCCTGCCCACCGGGCTGGACACCGAGGCGATCCTGTCCCGGGCCCGGCATGCGTGAGGCGGTCGAAGTCCGGCGGTTCTGGGCGGAGCTGGGGCTGCCGGGCCTGATCGACGTGCACACCCACTTCATGCCCGAGCGGGTGCTGGCCAAGGTCTGGGCCCACTTCGACCGGGTGGGGCCGCTCACCGGGCGCCCCTGGCCGATCGCCTACCGCGAGCAGGAGCAGCAACGGATAGACCGGCTCAGGGAGTTCGGGGTCCTGGCGTTCACCGCGATGCTGTACCCGCACAAGCCGCGGATGGCCGCCTGGCTCAACTCCTGGGCGGCGGACTTCGCCGCGCGCACGCCCGACTGCCTGCACACCGCGACGTTCTTCCCCGAGGCCGGTGCCGAGGAGTACGTCAGGACGGCGCTCGCCTCGGGGGCGCGGGTCTTCAAGGCGCACCTCCAGGTGGGCGGATACGACCCGGCCGACCCGCTGCTGGACGGCGTCTGGGGCCAACTCGCCGAGAGCGGAACGCCGGTGGTCACCCACTGCGGTTCGGGACCGGTGCCCGGCGCCCACACCGGCCCCGGGCCGATCGGTGCCGTCCTGGCGCGCCACCCCCGGCTGCGGCTGGTCGTGGCGCACATGGGGCTGCCCGAGTACGGGGAGTTCCTCGACCTGGCGGAGCGGTACGGCAACGTGCACCTGGACACCACGATGGCGTTCACCGGGTTCAGCGAGGAGACGGCACCCTTCCCGAAGGGCGAGCTGCCGAGGCTGGCCGGCCTCGGGGACCGCATCCTGCTCGGCACGGACTTCCCGAACATCCCGTACCCCTACGCGGAGGCCCTGCGGGCCCTGGCGGGGCTGGAGTTGGGGGAGGAGTGGCTGCGGGCGGTCTGCTACCGGAACGCGGCGGCGCTGTTCGGGATCCGGCCGGGCAGCGGCGGTCCGGCCGCCCCTGGGGGTGAGCGGCCGGCTCGGGTGGCCGCCTCGGGCAGTTCCTAGGCCCGGCAGTCGCCGGAGGGGGAAGCGGGGAACGGTGCGCCGTGCAGGCCACGGGCCGGGGGCGCGGTTCCCCGCGTCCCCGAGGGCGCGGTTCGGTGCGGCTGCCCGGCGAGTCGGTGCCGGGGGTCAGGCGCCGGTCGTCGAACCGGGACGGATGACCATCATGACGACGACCACGGCCCAGAGCAGGTTGAACACCCCGGCGGTCATCGGCAGCAGACGCAGGCCGCCGGTCGCCCGGGTGTGCTCCTCGCTGTCGGGCGCGGCGTCGAGCGCGTCGACGGTGTTCTGCTGGGCGGGCAGGACGAACAGCAGCAGCGCGCCGGCCGCCAGCACGGTCAGCACGATGGAGACGATCAGCCAGGTCTGGCCGATGATGCCCATCACCTGCGCCGTGCCGACACCCATCACCGGGACGGCGATCCCGAGCAGTGCGTAGACCTGGGTTATCCGGTGCAGCAGCTTCACCGAGGCGGCGGCCGAGACCTGGTCGGGGCCGGCGGCCAGGGCGGCCTTGGCGCGGGCCGGGAACATGCTCACGGCGACGGCCACCGGGCCGATGAACAGGACCGAGGCCAGGACGTGCAGGCTCAGCAGGAGCTTGGCCATGGGAGGAGACACCCTTCGCGGACGGTGGCCGGTCCCGGTCGGACGGACTGCGGGCGGACCGGCGGGGTCCGGTCTGCGGAGCCCCCGGCACGCTAACACCAGCAGGTCCGGGCTCCGGCGGGCGGGGTGTCCGCCCGCACCGGGCGGCCGGGCCCGGGCCGGTGGCCGGACCCTCTCCGTCCCGGGCGTCAACGGACGCGTCCACCTGGCCGGAAGCCTGCTCCAGGAGGGCGCGGGCGGCTACGGGATCCACAGCTGCCCGTTCACCAGGGACCTGCCGGAGTGCGGCTCCACGGGGCCGACCGGTCCGACCGGTCCGACCGGACCTACGGGGCCGACCGGGGCCGGTGGAGGCGCGCACCACCACCGTCACGAGGGTCACCACGGCCTTCCGTGGGCCGGTGCCGAGCTCGCCGTTCCGGTCGGCCTGGTCGCCGGCGGGCTGCTCACCGCCGGCGGCGTGGTCCACGGGTGGTCCCGCCGCAAGGGGCGGCGCAGCTGACCGGACGGCACGGGCTCCGCAGCTCGGGCGGAGCTCCCACGGCCACCCGATAACCCGATGAATCGGTCACCCGCTCGGGGGGATCCGTCGGGAATCGGTGCGCGGTGAACCGCGCTGTGCGACGATCGCGTGAGACTTCGTCGGACGACCTGAAGTGACTGCTGAGGGGGAAGTCTTGCCCGAGTACGCGGAGTTCGTGACGGTCGGCGGTGCGGTGGTGCGGGTCGAAGGCGCCGAGACGGAGGGCGTCGGGGCCGAGGACCCGTACGGAATGCAGCCGGTTGGCCGTGGTTCGGCGGTCGTCGCCGCCGGGGTGGAGCGTGCGTCGGCGACCTTCGAGCAGGCCCTGGCGGGTGTCCGGGTCGCTGCCGAGTCGGCGCTCGCGGCGTTCCGTGACGGGAGCCTGAAACCGGACGCGGTGGAGATCGCGTTCGGGGTCAAACTCTCGGCGGAGGCGGGGGCGTTGATCGCCAGGACTGCCACCGACGCCCATCTGACCGTCAAACTGGTCTGGGCACCCGAGAGAATCCCGGCCGGTCACGACGAATCCTGATGGCGGGCTCGCGGACCCGGGACGAGCCCATGTGTGACGAGACGGGCTGCCGCCTGCCGGACCGGGGGACACCGGGCCCGCCGGACTCGGCGGGCGACGACGGCCCTGCGGCCGGAGGACCGGTCTCCGGCGTTCCCGCGTCCCGAGGACACACGTGCGGTCACTGCGACTGCGGAGAGTCGGCACGCGCCGAAGCCCGGTACACCGAACGCCGGTACGCCGAACCGCACCCCGCCGGACCACCGCCGGACGAGCCGCCGTACGGCGTGCCGCTCCGGCGCGAACCGGGCGCCGACCCGGCGCGGTGGGACGTGAGCTGGCTCGCCCGGATCACCACCGGGGGCCCGTTCGCCACCACCGGCGCGGGGGTGCTGATCTCCGAGCGCCGGGTGCTCACCTGCGCGCACGTGGTGCAGGGGTGCACCCGTGCCACCGTCCACCTGGCCGCCCGGCCCGACCATTCGCCGATCGGCGCCACCGTCGCCGTGCGCGGCCCGTGGGTGGAGCGCTCGGGCGGTACGGGCGATGTGGCGGTGCTGGAGCTGGATGCGGCGCTGCCGTCGTACACGGCCGTCCCGGCCCGGTTCGCGCCGCTGCACGGCTGGAACGGCCTGCACGCACCGCAGTTGGCCGCCTACGGGTTCCCGGAGGGGCACGACGGCGGGCTGAGCAGCGAGGTCCGGCTGACCAGGGGGGCCCTGCGGATCGGCGGTGAGCTGGTCCAGCTGGAGCACGAGGGCACGGGGATGCCGCTGGCACCGGGCTTCAGCGGTGGCCCGGTGGTGGTCGCCGCCACCGGGGAGGTGGTCGGCATCGTGACGGCGGCGCAGGACACCCTCTGGCGCGGCGCGGAGGACCGGGTGCGGCGGCCGGCCGGTGTCCCGGCTGTCAGGCTCGGCCAGATGCTGCCGGGGGAGGCGATCGCGCGATACGCACCCGAGCTGGCCGACCGGCTGCCCGGTGCGGCCGTACCGCCCTCCGCAGTACGGGAGTTGAGGCTGCTGCTGACGGGGTCGGAGGTGACGGCCGATCCGCTGGAGCTGTACCGGGCGGCGGCCGGCCGGCTCGGCTGCCCGGATCCGCCGACCCGGCCGCGCGACGTCTGGGAGGCGGGCTGGTACCTGCTCTCGGAGGTTCCGCAGCCGGTGGGCCGTCCGCACCCGGTGCTGGACTTCGCCGAGCTGGTGGCCGAGTCGACCGGGGACGGGCGGCTGCGGGCCGGGCTGGCCCGCTGGCGTGCGGCCAACGCCCCCCACCCCGCCGCACGGCGGCATCCGGAGCCCGTCCGCACCCCGCGCCGGGAGCGCTGGCGTCCGATCCTGGTGGACATCCAGCCCAGCGGCGCCGGCACCAGGATGTTCCATGTGGCGATCTCCTCGATCCGGGACGGTGTGCTCGGCGAGCCGCACTCGCGGACCATGCTCGGCTCGATGCTGCCGGGCTTCGTCCGTGAGCGCATCGAGGAGGAGATCGGCCGACTGGAGCCGGACGGAGCGGAGTTGATCATCTTTGCGCTGCCCCGGAAGTGGATCACCCAGCCCGTGCACAGCTGGGCCAGGCGCAAGGACTTCGGCCCGCTCGGCGCCGACCACGCCGTGGTGGTGGTGGACCAGCTGCGCCGGGGCAACGCGGCCGACCGGCGCCACCTGGAGATGAAGTGGGCCCGGCTGCGCGAGGACCGCAGCGCCGCGGTCTACCCGATCCCGTGCACCGCGGTCCCGGACAGCAAGCGGCTCTACCAGCGGCTGCGCCCGGTGGCGCGCGCCGACCTGCCGGTTCTGCCGGGCCCGCCGAAGGGCAACCCGTTCGAGCCGCTGCTCGCGGCGGCGCTCAAGGCCGGTGCGCCCGCCGTGCTCTGGACCCAACACGCCTGCACCACCGACCACGCCCAGGCCGAGACCTGCCGGAACACGCGTTTCCTTGCCAGACTTGCAGCTGAGCTGGCCGATCTCCAGCCCGACGATCTGCCGCGCCGGGTGCGGGAGTTGCGTCACCAGGCGGAGGAGGGCGAGGACCCGGGCGGGCACTGGTCGGCCGGGCTCGTACTGCTCTGGGAGGACCCGCAGGTCGTGCCGAGCCCGCACCGGCCCTACGGGGTCGCCCCGACCGCCCAACCGTCCCGCCGCCCGGCGGACTAGCAGGAGAGGGTCCGCAGCCATGCCGCTCAAGCCGATCTACCGGGGCGTCGAGGAGCCCCACGACGCGCTCGCCGAACTGCCTCCGCCGCCGCCCTGGCGCGCCTTCGACGGCGGCCCGCCGCTGGACGGCCCGACCGGGCAGCCGGAGCGGACCAACGGGCCGGGAGCCACCACCGCGGGCCACCGGGCGGGCACCTTCCGGCCCACCCCCGAGACCGTCGAACTCGTCAACGCCGCCCTCTACCTCCGCCGCCCGCTGCTGGTCACCGGACCGCCCGGCAGCGGCAAGTCCAGCCTCCCGTACGCCGTCGCCCGCGAGCTCGGCCTCGGCCCGGTGCTGCGCTGGAACGTCACCAGCCGCTCGACCCTGCGCGACGGCCTCTACCAGTACGACCCGCTCTCCCGGCTCTACGCCGCCAACCAGGCCGGCCCGCTGACCCCCGGCGCCGGACTCGACGAGCACCTGCGCCTCGGCCCGCTCGGCACCGCCCTGCTCCCGTACCGGCGGCCCAGGGTGCTGCTCATCGACGAGATCGACAAGGGCGACCTCGACCTGCCCAACGACCTGCTGCACGTCCTGGAGGAGGGCCAGTACGAGATCGACGAACTCGTCCGCGCCGCACCGCAGCAGCCCGAGGCCAGGGTGCTCACCGCCGAGGGGAGCGGCCGGGCGCCGATCGCGGGCGGCCGGGTGCGCTGCCGGGCCTTCCCGTTCACCGTGCTGACCAGCAACGCCGAACGCGAGTTCCCGGCGGCCTTCCTGCGCCGCTGCGTCGTCCTGGAACTGCGCCGCCCCGAGGGCGCCGAGCTGGAGGAGATCGTCAAGGCCCACCTGCCCGAGGCGGACGCCCGGCTGGTCGGCGAGATCGTCGAGGTCTTCCTGGGCCGCCGGGAGGACGGCGAACTCGCCACCGACCAACTGCTCAACGCCATCTACCTGACCTCCCGCCCCGAACTCGCCGAGGCCGCCGACCGGGCCGCCCTCGCCGCCCAGGTGATGCCGTACCTCAGCAGAGGCCAGGACGACGATGTCTTCTGACCGACCGCCGGGCCCGGCGGCGCCCGCCCCCGGACCGCTCGACCAACTCGCCGCCCTGCTGGCGGAGCTGGGCCTGGCCGACCCCGGGCCGGTGGAACTCGCCGAGCTGCTCTGGCTGGCCGCCCGCAGCGGCGAGGGCGGCGCGGAGCAGGAGCCGGGCCACGGCAGCGCCGGCCACGGCACCCGTCGGCCCGACCGCCGCCCCGCCGATCCGAACCGGACCGCCGGCCGCAGCGCCGGCACCGCCGCCGGCGAGGGCCAGAGCGTCCGGACGGCCCTCCACCTGGCCTCCGGCGACCCGGAGGACACGGTGGCCGCCGTCGCGGCGATCCCCACCCCGAGCGTCCCGATGCTGGCCCGGCCGCTCACCCTGCAGCGCGCGCTGCGCCCGCTCAAACGCCGGGTCCCCGACCCCCGGCACGTCCGGCTGGACGAGACCGCGACCGCCGAGCGCCTGGCCGAGGGGGTCACCGCGAACCGGACGGCCGGACCGCCGGCCGGTACGGGCCACCCGTACCGGCCGGGGCCGGTGCCCTGGCTGCCGGTACTGCGGCCCTGCACGGAACGCTGGCTCGACCTGCACCTGATATTCGACTGCGGACCCACCATGGCGCTCTGGCGTCCGCTGCTCCAGGAGCTGCACACACTGCTGGTGCAGACCGGGGCGTTCCGCCAGGTCGTGCAGGACTGCCTCGACCCGAGCGGCCGGCCGGCGAACCGTCCGACGGCGGACGCCCGGACGGTCGTCCTGGTGCTCAGCGACTGCATGGGCCCGCAGTGGCGGCCAGGCGCGGCCGGCAGCCGCTGGTACCGGACCCTGCACCGGCTCGCCCGGCGCTCCCCGGTGGCCGTGGTGCAGCCGCTGCCCGAACGGCTCTGGCCACTGGCCGCGCTGCCGCCCGAGGTCGGCCTGCTCTCCGCGCCGGAAGCCGGGGTGCCCAACTCGGCGTACCGCTTCGCGCCGTTCGGCGAGGTGCTGCCGGGACGCGGTGAACTGCCCGTCCCCGTACTGGAACCGGGAGCCGGGTGGATCGCCAACTGGGCCCGGCTGGTGGGCAGTCCGACCGGCGGTCAGGTGGTCGGCTCGGCGCTGCTGGTCGGCGCCGCCCCGGTGGACCGGGCCGCGGACGCCGAGCCGCTGCCCGAACCGCACGAGCTCGGTCCGGAGGAACTGGTCCTGCGTTTCCGCTCGGTGGCCTCCCGGGAGGCGTTCACGCTGGCCGGACTCACCGCCCTCACCACCCCGGCCCTGCCCGTGATGCGGCTGCTGCAGCGCGCCAGCTTCACCCGGCCGCAGCCCCAGCACCTCGCGGAGGTGGTGGTCAGCGGACTGCTGAAGGAGCGCGAGGGCCGCCGTGACCACTTCGAATTCCGCTCGGGGGTGAGGGAGCTGCTGCTGCACACGCTGCCGCGCTCGACCACCCACCAGGCCGTCGGGCTGCTCGCCAGGGTCGGCGAGCAGATCGCCGACCGGGCCGGCCGGGTCCCGGGCGAGTTCGCCGCCCTGGCGGCCACCGACACCGGGGGAGCGGTGGTCCCGGTCGAACGGCGGGCCTTCGCCCTGATCAGCCCCGCCGCACTGCGCCTGCTGGACGGGCCGCCCGCGCCCGTGCTCCAGCAGATACCGCAGCCGGACCGCCAGCCGGTACCGGTCCCGCAGGCCCCGCCCGGCCTGCCCGATCCGGAGCGCTCCCGCGCCGTCCTGCTGCTCACCACCTCCCGCGCCTCGGTGATCGAACCACTGACCGACCACGACTTCCGCGCCTACGGCGACCTCAACAACCTGGCCGCCGCACTCTCCAGCCGTGCCCTGGTCGGCCTGGCCGCGGAGCACGTCTGGGTCGGCCTGGACGACCCGGCCGGGTTCCAGCGCGCCCTGCGGGCCGCCGTCACCGAGGCGGAGGATGCGCTGGTGGTCTACGTCGGCGGCGCGGTGGCCCACCCGGCCGCAGAGGGGCTGACGCTCGGCTCC
Source organism: Kitasatospora sp. NPDC056138 (assembly GCF_042264695.1). Taxonomy (NCBI): domain Bacteria; kingdom Bacillati; phylum Actinomycetota; class Actinomycetes; order Kitasatosporales; family Streptomycetaceae; genus Kitasatospora; species Kitasatospora sp. NPDC056138. The sequence continues at coordinate 177,051 of NZ_JBHJVK010000008.1, forward strand.
CCGGTGCGGGAGCCGGCCCTGGACTGGGCGGGCGTGCTGGGGACGCTGTCCGCCGCCCGGGCCCGCAACCGTCTGCTGGTGTTCGACGGCTGGCAGGACGAGCCGGGGCCGCCGGCCGAGGGCAACGAGACCGACTCCGGGATCCACACGGTGATCAGCGTCCGACCCCGGACCGGGCCCTCCTTCGCTGCCGGCCTCAACCAGATCCTCCGGGAGGGGGAGCCCGGCGGCGCGGCGGAGTTGGAGCTCGCCGGGATCCTGGAGAAGGCGCTGGGGCACGACCCCGACGACCCGTCCTGGTCCCTGGCGTTCTCCCGGAACGCCCAGCGGCCCTTCCTGTTCTCCCGGAACCCGGCCGTCACCGGTGTGCCGCCCTCGCCGCGCTCCTCCCAGGGCATGCAGACCTCCCGCCGGCCGAACGTCCCCTCGCACTCGCGCACCTACCGCCAGGAACCGGTGCAGGAGCCGCAGGGCTCCGCGCAGCCGTACTTCTTCCTGAGCTACCCGGTGACGGCCCGCCCGCAGCCGCTGGTGGACCAGCTGTTCGCCGATCTGACCGAGGAGGTGTTGCAGCTGACCGCCCTGCCAGGCGCGGTTCCCGCGGGCTTCATGGACCGGCTGGATCCCGCCGATCCGGGGGCGGCGCAGCGGGTGTCCGAGGCGCTGGCCGGCTGCCGGGTGCTGGTCCCGCTGTACTCGCGGCGGTACTTCAGGTCCGAGCGGTGCGGGCGCGAGTGGACCGCCTTCGAACGGCGGGGACGGCTGACGGGCTGGTCCAGCGGGATCGTCCCGGTGCTCTGGTCGCCGGTGCCGCTGTCCGAACTCCCGCCGGTGGCAGCCAGGTTGCAGTACGTGGAGAGCGGCCTCGGCTCGTCCTACACGGAGGAGGGGCTGTACGGACTGGCGAGCCTGCGCAAGTACCGCCAGCAGTACGAGATGGCGGTGCACCGGATCGCCTGGCGGATCGTGGACGTCGCCGAACGCATCGGGGTCCCACCCGGCCGGCCCCTGCAACTCGACTCCCTGGCCAACGCGTTCGCCCCGGAGAGCGATTGAGGAGAGCGATGGAGGAGGGCGATCGGGGAGGGAGGGAAGCCGGGCTAGGGGCCCGCTGCCGAGCTGCCCGGTCCGCCGTGCCCCGGGCGGACCGGGCGCGGGTCAGAGCTGGTTGCGCACGCTCCACAGCTCGGGGAACACGTCCTGGTCGGCCGACTGCTTCAGCCAGGTCAGCCCGCTGGAGCCGCCGGTGCCGGGCTTGGCGCCCATCGAGCGCTTGACCGCCGACAGGTGCCGCTGCCGCCAGCGGGTCACCCGCTCCGCGGTGTCGAGCAGCGCCTCGCCCAGTCGTGCCAGCTCCGCGTGGCCGGGCTCGGTGTACACCTGCCGCCAGGCGTCCTCGACCTGTGCGGTGGGCCGGTAGCGGGCACTGCCCGGTTCGTGCGCCACGGCCAGCCCGCGCCGGGCCAGCAGGGCCAGCACGTCGTCGTACAGGCCGGGGGCGTTCAGCGCGGCGGTGAGTTCGGCGTGTACGGCGGGGGCGGTCTCGTACATCTTCAGCAGCGACTCGCTCTTGTTGCCGAGCAGGAACTCCAGCCGCAGGAAGGCCGAGGACTGGAAGCCGGACGCCTCGCCGAGCACCGGCCGGAAGGCGCCGAACTCCTGCGGGGTCATGGTCGCCAGCAGGTCCCAGGAGGAGGTCAGCACGTCCTGGACGTGGGTGCCGCGCCGCAGCGCGGCGAGCGCGGCGGTCACGTCGTCCTCGCGCAGGGCGTGCTGGGCGGTGGTCCACTCGTGCCGCAGCAGGTCGAAGAGCAGTTCCATCACCTGGGTGGCGATGATGAACGACAGCTCGGCGTCCACCTTGCTGCGCGGGTGCTGGAGGCTGTGCAGGGTCTCCAGCCGGGCGTACTGGGCGTAGGGGGTGCCGTGGCCGGGCTCCTCGTCCGAGCCGAAGGAGAGCTTCGGGGTGGTGATGCCGTTCTGGACCATGCCGTTTCCTCCTGGACGCGCGGGGTCGCCGCGGTCACCGCCGAGCCACTGGCTGCTGATCACTCGCGACACTATTGTGCGGCGGCCCGGGCGGCGCATTGAATGGGCAGTGGACACCGGATCGGCGAAACCGGTTTACGTTCGGAACCCGTTCAGCCGATTCGGCTTTGTGGAACGAAACCCTCACCCCGGAGCTGCCATGGACGCCGTCGACCGCCTCCTGCTCGCCGAGTTGCAGGGCGACGCCCGGCTCTCGTTCAACGAGCTGTCCCGCCGGGTCAAGCTCTCCCCGCCCGCCGTCGCCGAGCGGGTCCGGCGGCTGGAGGCGGAGGGGGTGATCAGCGGCTACCACGCGCACATCGACCTGGCCGGCGCCGGGCTGGCCGTCACCGCACTGGTGCAGATCCAGTGCTACGGCCGGCGCTGCGTGCTGCGCGACCCCGAGGTCGCCCGCTGGCCGGAGGTGCTCCAGCTGCACCGGGTCACCGGCGGGGCGTGCTGCGTGCTGCTGGTGGCGGCCCGGAACATGGCCGGCTTCGAGCAGCTGATCGACCGTCTGGCGGCCTACGGTCAGCCGTCCAGCTCGATGATCCTCTCCAGCCCGGTCCCCTGGCGTCCGGTGGAGCTGCCGTGACGGACGGTCAGTGACCGTCGGGGGCGGCGAAGTGCACGCCCAGGCTGGCCAGGCCGTTCAGGAAGAGCTCCACGCCGACCGCCGCCAGCAGCAGCCCGAGCAGCCGGGAGAGCACTTCGAGCGTGGTCTGGTGGGTGAGCCGCAGCACCTCAGAGAGCAGCAGGACGCAGACGCAGTTGATCGCCACCACCGCCAGGAAGGCGCCGGCGATGGTGGAGTGCCAGCTCCAGGTGTCCTTCTCCAGCGCCCCGACCAGCACGGCGGTGATCGCCAGCGGGCTGGCCACGTACGGCAGCAGAAGCTCGCGCACGCCGTCGGCGAGCGGGTTGGCCAGCCGGCCCTCCTCGGCCTCGCTCGTGCCCACGTGGATGCCGAGCACCAGGGCGAGGGCGTAGATGAAGAAGATCAGGCCCCCGGCCAGCTGCAGCGACTGGTCGCTGATGTGGAAGAAGGTGGTGAGGAAGTCCGCCGTGTACGCCATCGTCACGCCGACCACGGCGGCCAGCACCGTGCTCACCAGTGCCAGACGGCGCAGTTCGGCAGCGCTGCGTTCGCGGGCCAGGTGGGCGAAGGCCAGCAGCACCTTGGGCGGCCCGACCACGGCGAGCAGGGTGACGAACGCGCTGCTCAGATTGAAAGCGGACATGATCCAAGCATGCGTCAGCCCGGGGCGCGGCGGCCGCCCGCCGCGCCCCGGGCAACCGACGGCCGGTCAGCCGATGACGGCCTGCGCGTCGATCTCGACCAGCATGGACTCGTGCGGCAGCTCGACGAAGACGGTGGTGCGGCAGGGCTTCACGCCGTCCCGGACGTGCTCCTCGATGAACTCGCCGTAGACCTCGTTCATCGGCGCGAAGTCCTCCCGCCTGGTCAGGTAGACGCGGAACATCACCACGTCCTCGACCGTCGCACCGCCGGCCTCCAGCACCGCCAGCACGTTCGCCAGAGTGCGCCGGGTCTGCGCCCGCACATCGCCGGGGTGGAGGTACTCGGAGGTCTCCGGGTCCTGCGGGCCCTGGCCGGAGACCTGGAGGATCGGGCCCTTGCGCACCCCCTGGGAGAACACCCAGGCGGGGGCGGGGGCGCCGTCGGTGCGGACTTCGGTCTTCAAGGGTGCTCCTTCGCGGTCGGTCGGCCTGCGGCGGGCCCGCGGTCCGCCAGGAGGGCGGCCGTGGGGCTGCTCAGCGGGCGGGCGCCGGGTGGAAGCCCGCGTGGTCCACGGTGGTCGCGGCCCAGTCGGCCTCGTCCGACGCGAGCAGCTGATCGATCAGGGCAGCGGGCGGCACCGGCCCGAGGTCGCCGCGGACGGTGAGGGCGGCGGCGGCCGCGAGATGGCCCAGCCGCAGCCGTCGGCCCTCCGGCAGGTTCTTCAGCGTCCCCGCCAGGTACCCGGCGGCGAAGGCGTCGCCGGCACCGGTGGGCTCCACCACGTCCACCCGCAGGGCGAGTTCGGTGACGGTGGAGCCGTCCGGGGCGATCGAGGTGGAGCGGCGCGCGTCGTCCTTCAGCACCAGGACGGACGGGCGGGGGAGCAGCTTGCGCAGTGCCGCCGGGTCGTCGGTGCCGAGCACCTCGCGGGCCTCGTCGGTGCCGAGCAGCACCACGTCGGAGGCGTTCATCAGGAAGCGCAGCGCCTGCCGGTCACGCCCGGCCCAGAGCGAGGGGCGCCAGTTGAGGTCGAAGCTGACCGGCCGGTCCGGGATCGCCAGCAGGGTGCGGACCAGCCGGTGGCAGCTGTCGGAGAGCGCGGGCGTGATGCCGGTGAGGTGGATCAGCGGTGCGGCGGCCAGCAGGGGCGCGGCGGCCGGGTCGGCGAGCAGTTCGGGGCCCATCGCGGCGGCGGCCGAGCCGCGGCGGTAGTAGTGCAGTCGGCTGTGGCCCGCGCCGAGGTCGTGGGGGTGCCCCTGGCCGGAGCCGGTCTCCTTGACGTAGAGGCCGGTGGGGCGGGTCTCGTCGTAGCCGACCGCCGAGGTGTCCACGCCGTGCTCGGCGATCTGCCGGACCAGGTGGCGTCCGAAGCCGTCCGCGCCGACCCGGCTGATCCAGGCGGACGGGATGCCGAGTGCGGCCAGTGTGCACGCGACGTTGGACTCCGCGCCGCCGAAGCTGCGGCCGAAGTGCTCCGCCTGCTCCAGCGGCCCCGGGTGGACCGGGGCGAGCACGGCCATCGACTCGCCGAGGCAGACGGCGGCGGGAGGTGTCACCTGGGTGCTCCTGGGAGTGTGCGTTGACCTTCGGTCCAGGGCTGAGGTTAGATCAGGGAGGCACGATGTGCAACGAGCGTTGCACATCGTGCAACGATGCGGGTGAGGGCCCTGCGTACGCCGTGGCTCCGTACGAGCCGTGGACCGACCGCGTGAGCCCCGCGGACCGGCACGGTCGCGTACCGGTACGACGACGGGCCGGTGGGGCCGCACACTCGTACTGCCGCACACTCGTACAACACAGATTCGTACAGCCGCGGACTCGTACGAGCCGCGGACCCGCGTGAGCGGAACCGGACGACAGGAGGGTGGCCCATGGTGCAGGCCCCGCAGATCATGGACCGTGCCCGGGTGGCGGAGCTCGCCGAGGAGCGGCTGGACTGGCGGTTCAAGGCCGCTCCCGCCGAAGCCTGGGGAGCGACCGTCGCGGAGTACCTGGCCACCCGTCCCACCCTGGACGACCTCGCCACCCCCCTGGTCACCCTCGACGCGGGCGCTCTCGACCACAACCTCGCCACCATGGCCGCCTGGTGCGCCAAGGCCGGAGTCGGCCTCGCCCCGCACGGCAAGACCACCATGGCCCCCGCCCTGTGGCAGCGGCAGCTCGACGCCGGAGCCACCGCGATCACCCTCGCCAACCTGCCCCAGGTCAACGTGGCGCGCGCCTTCGGCCTGCGCCGGATCCACCTCGCCAACACCCTGCTGGACCCCGCCGGGCTGCGCCGGCTGTCCGCCGAACTCGCGGCCGACCCCGAGTTCCGCTTCACCTCCTGGGTGGACTCGGTCCGGTCGGTCGAGCTGATGGACGCCGCCCTGCGGGGCGCCCCCGCCCCGGTGGACGTCTGCGTCGAACTCGGCACCCCCGGCGCCCGTACCGGCTGCCGTACGCTCGCCGAGGCCCAGGCCGTCGCCCGCGCCGTGCACGCCGCCCCCGGACTGCGGCTGACCGGAGTCAGCGGCTACGAGGGCGCCATCGCCCACGACGCCACCGCCGACTCCCTGGCCGCGGTGGCCCGCTGGGTCACCGACCTGGCCGAGCTGCACCGGCTGCTGGACGCCGAAGGACTCTACGACCAGGCCGACGAGGTCTGGATCACGGCGGGCGGCAGCGCCTACTTCGACACCGTCACCGAACTGCTCGCCCCGCTCGCCGGCCCGCGCACCCGGGTGGTGCTGCGCTCCGGTGCCTACCTCGCCCACGACGACGGCTTCTACCGGGGGATCTCCCCGCTCGCCCGCTCGCACGCGGACCGTCCCTTCCGCTCCGCCCTGCACGCCTGGACCCGGGCCGTCTCCAGCCCCGAGCCCGGTCTCGCGCTGCTCGACGGCGGCAAGCGCGACCTCTCCTACGACGACGGTCTGCCCGAGCCCCAACTCGTCCGCGGCCGGGGACGGTTGACCGGCGGACGGATCACCGCGCTCAACGACCAGCACGCCTTCCTACGGGACACCGACGTCCGGGTGGGCGACATCGTCCGGCTCGGCCTCTCCCACCCCTGCACCGTCTTCGACAAGTGGACGCTGATCCCGGTCGTCGACGACGCCGACGCCGAACTCCCGCGCGTGGTCGACCTGGTGCGGACCTTCTTCTGACCCCGGGCCCCTCCCCACCGGGCTGCACCGCACGGCACCGAGCTGCACCTGACCGGACCCGCCCGTTCCCGACGGAGGACCCGATGACCCTGGACACCCTCGCCGCCGACCGGGTGATCGCCGTGGTGCGCGCCCCGGTGATCCCCGACGCTGCCGCGCTCTGCTCCGCCCTCACCGAAGGCGGCATCCGCTGGGTCGAGTTCACCTTCACCACGCCCGACGTCACCACCCACCTGCGGCGGGCCGTCGCGGCCGGCACCGGCTGCCGGATCGGCGTCGGCACCGTCCTCACCGCGGGACAGGCCGAGGCGGCCGTGGCGGCCGGGGCGCAGTACCTGGTCACGCCGGGGGTACGGGGTGCGGTCGCGGCCGCCCCCGTGCCCGTCGTCCTCGGCGCGCTCACACCGAGCGAGGTCGCCGAGGCCGTCGACCTCGGGGCCGCCGCCGTGAAGATCTTCCCGGCCCGCGCCTTCGGCCCCGCCTACTTCAGGGACCTCCGGGGCCCGTACCCCGACGTACCGCTGGTCGCCTCGGGCGGGGTCACCGCGGACAACGCCGCCGGCTTCCTGGCCGCCGGCGCGCTCGCCGTCTGCGCGGGCAGCGAGGTGGTCCCGCCCGCCGTGGTGGCCGCCGGTGACTGGGCCGAAGTCACCCGCCGAGCCCGTGGGTTCACGGCTGCGGTGGCGGCCCTGGGCTGACCGGCGGTGCGCGGGCACGGCCCGGACCCGCCCGTCCGGCCACGGCTCCTCGCCTCCCGGCGCGCCGCCGTGCCCCGTGCCGCCAGGGGCCGCTACCGCAGCAGGACGGTGACCCCGCCGTCGCGCAGGACGTCCACGATGGCGTCGAAGTAGCTCTGCTCCCGGCCGTCCGGCGCCGGGAGCCGCCGGGTCAGGTGGCGGCGGGCGGGTGCGGAGTCCTGCCACACCAGGGTGAACGGCGGCTCCGGGCCGAAGCCCCCGCGCAGGCAGTCGGCCAGGGCGTCCAGATTGCTGCCGTAGTAGCCGTCCGGTGCCCGGACCGCCCGGCCCAGGGCGGCGTAGAACGACGGCTCGTCGGTCACGGCCCTGCCGTCCAGGTGGTACTCGGGCTGGCGTTCTGACACGGGGCCGTCCTCGCGTTCGGGGTCTCTCAGCCGATCGTGTCCGGGTTCGCCCGGATGGCGTTCCCGGGTCGATCCGGGCCCGCCCTTCGGCTGGTATGGGAGTCGTACCGTCCACCGGCACGATCCGAGGGCCCATCATGACCTGTCTCAGCCGTAAGGACCTAGGGCTGTTCGCCCTGCGCGCCGCCGTCGGAGGGGTACTCATCGCCCACGGCACCCAGAAGCTGTTCGGCTGGTTCGGCGGCGGCGGGCTGGAGGGGACGGCCAAGGCCATGGAGCACATGGGCTTCGAACCGGGCCGCCGCAGCGCACTCGCGGCGGGCCTCGGCGAGGCGGGCGGCGGCGCCCTGCTGGTCGCCGGACTGGCCACCCCGGCCGCCGGGTCGATCGTCGCGGGCACCATGGCCGGAGCCATCTCGGTGCACGCCCCGGGCGGGTTCTTCAGCACGGCGGGCGGCTACGAGTACCCTGCCCTGCTCGGCGCCTGCGGCCTCGCCCTCGGCCTCTCCGGCGCGGGCCGCTACTCCCTGGACCACGCCACCGGCCACGCCCTCGACCGGGCCTCGATCGGGCTGCTCGCCTTCGCCGCCAGTTCGCTCGGCGCCGCCTCGGTGCTGGCACGCCGCCAGGACGTGATCCGCCGCCGCGAGGCCCGCGCCGCCGACGAGGCCGCCCAGCTGGAGGGCACCGGCCTCTCCTGACCACCCCGCCCCCGTCCTGCACAGCCACCCCTCGACTGCCCCGGGTCGCTGCCCCGGGTCGCTGCCCCGGGCCGCTGCCCCGGGCCTTGAACGCGGCCGGTCCTGCGAGTTCGGGGGGGGTGCCCCTATGTGTTTGGTCAAGGGGGTGGGTCAGGATGGCGGTATGACTACCTGGTTCCGCACCTATGACGAGGGCGAAGACCTGTGG
>NZ_JBHJVK010000009.1:0-83190 GCF_042264695.1 Kitasatospora sp. NPDC056138
CGCTATGACGAGCTCGCCGTCCGCTACGAGGCAACAGTGCTGGTCGCGGCCATCAATGAATGGCTTTGACCAGCACTTTCGCAACAGGCCCTAGTAGCTGGTCGCCGCCCATACCGATCGAGGAGTGGAAGCGGGCCATCGCCGGGGTGTGGCCGTACTGGGCGAGGGCCTCGGCCCATGCCAGTGTGTGCAGGTAGTTCGTGTCGAGGAGTGTCCCGTCGACGTCGAACAGCGCCGTCGGTGCCATTTGGCTGCCTCCTGTCCGGAGCGGTTGTCCGGAGCGGTTGATCCGGTCAAGGACGCTACGGCGGCTCCGCTCGAAACGCGACACACCGCACCCAGCGCGTCCGTACGCCGACCCGCCTGAACACCTGACGGGCATCAGCGCACCGAGTCGCGGTTACGGGCCGCGCCACCGGCACACCATCGGACCGCCCGGACCGGCGGGCGTGCGACAGGCGTGGACCCGCCACCCAGCATCTGCCCGCACTCCGGTGCAGTCACACGCGCTCGCCAGGCGCTGGCTCCCGGCGAGGGGGACGATGGGAGGAATGGCGGCTGTACTCTGCCCCGGCCCCCGACCGGACGGCGGTGACCCGGCGGCCCACACTCCGGCCATCTCTCGCAGTCTCACTCCGGAGGGCTCGTGATGTCTCCTCAACTCCTGGCGCAGCCCCTGAGTGTCTACCTGAACGACCACCTCACCGGGGCGTTCGGTGGTGCCGCGCTGGCTCACCGAATGGCCGACACCCACGCCGACGATCACCGGGCAGCCGAACTGCGCTCGCTGGCCCAGCAGGTGGCGGAGGACCGGGACGAACTCGTGCGGATCATGACCCGGCTCGGCGTGCCCGTCCGCCACTACCGCATGTGGCTTGGCATCGCCGCCGAGCGGGTGGGCCGGCTGAAGCCGAACGGCACGCTGGTGCACCGCTCCCCGCTGTCCGACCTGCTGGAGCTGGAAGCGATGCGCACCGGCGTTGAGGGCAAGGCCGCCCTGTGGCGGGCGCTTCGCGCAATCGCGGACCAGGACCCGCGCCTGGACCCGGACGCGCTGGACCGCCTCGCCCAGCGCGCCGACGATCAAGCGCGCGCCCTGAACCGCTGGCATCGGGCGGTCAGCGCCCAGGTCCTGCCTCAGGACGAGGGGAGACCCGGCCACGGCATGAGGTCGTCGTCCCCGTGACACGCAGCCTCCAGTTGTCGATCACATAAGCCCGCTGGAGGATGCTTACCGGGTGCCACCTCCTCCCGGCCTGCGTATGCGAGGACTGCCACGCAGGGGGCAGATGAGTGGCTGAAGGCGACTGTGCCGACCATGGAGGTGGTTGACGATGGTTCCCCTGCTGCTCGTACTGCTGCTGATCCTGATCCTGTTTGGCGCGGGGTTCGCGCTGAAGATCCTCTGGTGGGTGGCGCTGGCCGTGCTCGTCATCTGGCTGATCGGGTTCGTTGCCCGGGGCACCAGCGGTTCGGGTGGCCGCGGTCGCTGGTATCGCTGGTAGGCCCCGGGGACCGGCGGTGGACAGGTCGTGGCCGCTGGGTGTGCGGCGGACCAGTGCACCGTACAGAGTTGAACGAAAGTCGGCGAGCCCGCGGTGCGTGTCCCCCGGCCCGACACCGAGGAGCATGGTGTGACCGCTGGAGTGTCCTTCCGACCGTCCACGCTGCCGCCGTGGCCCATACGACTGCCTCGCCAGGCCGATCCGCGCAGGGCAGATCCCCGATGAGCGGCGAGGCCGTCGCGGCTGGTGCCCGGGTCGGTGCGGGCGGGGGGCCTCGGCTCCGGGGCTGATGCCGAGCAGTATCGTCAGTTCGTCGCCAAGGTATTCACGCGGATGGCGGCACGCGGGGAACTGGATCTGCCGCTGCCCGGGAGCGGCCGCACCCGCACCCGGTGGGAGACACTCACACGGTGGGCCCAGTGGGACTTGTCGCTGGCGCGCCTCGCCGAAGGGCACACGGACGCGCTGGCGATCCTGGCCGAACTCGAGGTGCACGTCGGGGGGTGACCTCCCCGCTGTTGGGGCCGGGGTGTGCTGGGGGGGTGTGGGCGGCAGAGCCGCCCGGCTACGCGCTGGAGGCGCGCAGGGTGCCCGGCGGGTGGCGGCTGTCGGGGGTGAAGCCTTTCTGCTCGGGTGCCCGGGTGTGCACGCACGCGCTGGTCACCGCGCGAGGGGGGATACCCGGCGGCTGTTCGCCGTCGAGGTCGGCCACCGGGGCATTGCGGCGCTGCCGGACAGCTGGCCCGGCCCGGGTATGGCCGGCAGTGACACGCTGGATGTGACCTTCGACGCCGTGCTGGCCGTTCCGGTCGGTGAACCAGGCGCCTACCTGGCGCGCCCCGGGTTTCACCACGGCGGGATCGGCGTCGCCGCGTGCTGGTTCGGCGGTGCCTGCGCGGTCGCCCGCACCCTCCTGGCCGCGTCGCGGAACTGGGGCCTGGACCCGCATGCCCTCGCTCACCTCGGTGCCGTTGATGCGCGCCTGGCCACCGTCGATGTACTGCTGGACAGTACTGCCGCGGCCGTCGACGCGGACCCGCACGACCGGGACGGCACCGCGGGCCTTCGTACGATGCGCGTGCGCGCCGCCGTCGAGGATGCGGCCGGCGATGTGCTGCGTCGGGTAGGCCGGGCGCTCGGCGCAGCTCCGCTCGGCCACGACGCCGCCCACGCCCGCGCCGTCGCGGACCTGACCGTCTATCTCCGTCAGCACCATGCGGAGCGCGACCTCGCTGCGCTCGGGAAGGCCGTGGCCGCTGTGCGCTCCGACTGGAGGGACACGTGACGAGGCGTCCCGTGCCGGCCCTGCCCGTGCCTGAACCGCAGCCATCGGTGGCTTCGGCTGACCCGATCCGGGCTCCCGGCACTCCCGAAGAGGGGTGGCGTGCCTGGCCAGGTCTGGCGGCGCCGCCCGTCCTCGACCCGCTCGCCCACCTTCCGGCCGTTCGCGGAAGCGCGCCCCGCGTGCTGGTCGTCGCGGCCCATCCGGACGACGAGGTCCTCGGCTTCGGCGAAACGGTGGCCGTCCTCGCCGCGGCGGGCATTCGGCCACGACTGGTGTCCGTCACGGACGGCGAAGCCTTTCACCCGCACAGCCGCAGCCCGGTGGCCCGGAGGCTGGCGGCCGTGCGAGCCCGGGAGCTGCGGCAGGCGCTCAGCGCTCTGGGTACCGACGTCCAGAGCGTGCCCCTGGGTATTCCTGACGGTCAGGTCAGGAGGGAAGAAGGGGAGTTGACTCAAAGACTGGATGATCTTGTGCGGGAGTGCGACCTGTGCGTGGCGCCGTTCCACCGGGATCTGCATCCCGACCATGAGGCCGTCGGCCGGAGCGCCCTATCCGCCGGCACGGCATGGGGCGTGCCGGTGTGGGAGTACCCGGTCTGGGCATGGCACTGGGCCGTACCCGGTGACCCTCGGCTGCTCTGGCACCGCGCGGCCCGCATCCCGCTGCCGTCCTCGGCCGTGACCCGCAAGCACGAGGCGCTGGCGTGCTTCCGCAGCCAGACTCGGCCGCTGGGCGACGCGCCGGGCGACGAGCCGATTCTGCCACCGGCCGAACTCGACCACTTCCGCCGGGACTTCGAGGTGATCTGGCGATGACCGGCTCTCGCCGGAGCCGGTCGCAGGCGATGTCGGAATCGGGCACGCCGGGCGCCTACTTCGCTCACATGCATGCCGACCACGACGATCCGTGGCGGCTGGCCGACCGCTGGTACGAGCACCGCAAGCACGCGCTCACCGTCGCGGCCCTGCCGAGGCCGGTCTACCGTAGTGCCTTCGAGCCCGGCTGCTCGGTCGGGGTCCTGTCCGGTCTTCTCGCCGCCCGGTGCCAGGCCCTGCTGTCCTGCGACCGTGAGAAACGAGCCGTGGCACAGGCCCGGCAGCGCCTGGCGGACCAGCCGCACGTGTGCGTCGAGCGCCGCGTCCTGCCCGAGGACTGGCCGCAGGGCAGCTTCGACCTCATCGTCCTGTACGAACTGATGTACTACTTCACCAGCGTGGTCGCCGCCGACGTGCTGGACCGGGCGGTGCACGCGCTCGAACCGGGAGGAACCCTGGTGCTGGTCCACTGGCGCCGCGTGGTTGCCGACCACGTCCGGAGCGCCGACGCGGTGCACCAACAGGTGCGCGCCCATCCGGCTCTGGTGCGCATCGCCGCGCACGCCGAACCGGACTTCCTCCTCGACGTCCTCATCCGCCCGGATCAGCCGGCCACCCCCGCCGCCCGGCTCTCGGTGGCCTGACGTGATCCGGGCCGTCGGGGTTGTCGTCCCCGCCCGCGACGAGCAAGAACTGCTCGGCGGCTGCCTCGACTCGCTGCGTCTGGCCGCCCGTCACCCGCGCGTGCGGAACATGCCGGTGCACGTGACCGTGGTTGCCGACGCCTGTGCGGACGGTACTGCGGCCCTCGCCCGGCAGCACGGCACCGACGTGCTCGAACTGGAGGTGCGCAACGTCGGCGCGGCGCGTGCGGCCGGAAGAGACCAAGCCCTTGGCCTCTCCCTCACCTCGAGACGGGACCTCGCTCTCCAGAACGTGTGGTTGGCCCACACCGACGCTGACTCCCGCGTCCCGGCCGACTGGCTCGCTCACCAGCTCGCCTACGTGGCATCCGGCTGGCACGCTGTCGTGGGCACCGTCCGCATCGCCGATTGGACCGGCCACCCTGCAGCCACCGCCGCCGCCTTTCGGCGGCACTACCGGGGAAGCCGGCACCCCAAGGAGCATCCGCACGTCCACGGTGCGAACTTTGCCGTGCGGGCCGATGCCTACCGCGCGGTCGGCGGCTTCGCACCGCTGGCCGTCGGCGAGGACCGGGTGCTCGTCGCCGCTCTGAACGAAGCGGGGCACCCGGTCAAACGCACAAGCCTGCACCTTGTGACCACCTCTGCGCGCCGCGACGCCCGAGCGCGCGGCGGATTCGGCGACTTCCTGCTCAGTCCCACATCCTGACGGTCAGTCAGCACCGATGAGTCGAGCCGCCATTGGCGCCGCGCAGCTGCGAAATCGGCCCGTACTCCATTCAGCCCGGTCCCGGGGGCCCCGCAGTGCCGGATGCGGCAGCGTTAGCGTCCATGGGGACACTTTTCGCGCGCGTCACGAACACCGCTACGGCGGACAGCTCCGACGGTGCCGGCACCTGGGTACTGAGGGCCCTCGACGCGGTCGGCCGCTCCGACAGGCTCGACTTGGTCACCGAGCTGACCAAGTGCGCCGTCCAGGCAATCCCGCTGGGGCGGCTGCGCGGGATCCTGCACGGCCGCCCTCTCGGGCACCCGCTGCATCCGGCACTCGTCCAGCTTCCCGTCGGAACCTGGATGTCCGCCACAGTCCTGGACCTGGTTCCCGGCTACGAGCGCCCCGCCCGCCTCCTGGTCGCCCTCGGGGTGGTCGCCGCTGCGCCTGCCGCGCTGACGGGCTGGGTCGACTGGGCCGAGCAGCACGAGCAGCAGATGCGCACTGGCCTGTTGCACGCCGCGTCGATGGCGGCCGCAGCAGGCCTGTACGGGGCGTCGTGGGCGGCCCGCTCGTACGGCTGTAACGGTCTTGGACGGGCCCTGGGGTTCGCCGGTCTGGTGGTGGTCGGCAGCGGGGCGGCGGTCGGCGGCCATCTCGCCTACCGGCAGGCTGCCGGGGCGAACAAGGCGGAGCCCGTTGCGCACCTGGTTGAGCCGGGATGGCACACGCTCGGGCGTGCCGAGGACTTCGCCGTCGGCCGGCCCGTGCGCCGGATGATCGGGGAGGTGCCCGTCGTGGTCGTCCGGGAGGCAGACGAGGTGTTCCACGTCCTGGCTGACCGGTGCAGCCACTTCTCCGGCCCGCTCTCGGAGGGCGAGGCCGTCGACGGCTGTGTGACGTGCCCCTGGCACGGCAGTGTCTTCCGCCTGTCGGACGGCTGGAACGTGGGCGGGCCAGCGACCGCCCCACAGCCGAGGTTCACCGCCCGCACCGACGGCGACGGCAGCCTCCAGGCACGCCTCCCGGACGCCAGCTGAGCTTCTCGGCCCGCTTCTCTGCGGCTTCTACTGCGAACCGGTGGCATCGGGCGGCGCCGGGCATCGGGTCCCGTAACACGGGGAAAGCGTGCCCGGATCGTGATTCTCACTCAACCTCTGGGAGCACACCGTGGCAGGCGACGACTTCGTGATCGACGTGAGCCGGATCCGGGACGAGGCCCGCCAGAAGATGGCCGAGGGGGCGGTGACGAGCACCTACGGGCTGGATACGGAGAAGGTGATCGCAGTCCTTAACGACGTGGTCGCCACCGAGATGGTCTGCTGGCTGCGGTACACCCGGCATGCGATCTCCGCCACGGGCATCAACCGCGCGCAAGTGGTAGCCGAGTTCACCGAGCACGCCGCCGACGAGATGCGGCACGGCTTGAGGGCTGCCGAGCGGATCGCCCAGCTCGGTGGTGAACCGGACTTCGACCCCGTGACCCTCGCCCAGCGCGCCCACACCGACTACACCGCGCCGGACGAGAAGGACCTCAAGGCGATGCTGGAGCACAACCTGCTGGCGGAGCGCATCGTCATCTCCACCTATCAGGAGATCGCCCGCTGGCTCGGCGACCACGACCCCACCACCCGGCGCCTGATCGAATCCATCCTGGAGGAGGAGGAAGAGCACGCGGACGACCTCACTGACCTCCTCGCCCTCTGATCCACCCGTCGGAGTCCTTTCGAGGATTGTCCGTGCTCGTCTCGGACAGACGCACACCAGCCGTCCAGCCGCGGCGGTGAGCTGTCGCACCTGAGGAGTTCGCGATGGTCAAGATCCTCTACAAGCCGCTCGGACTACTCTTTGGCGCCTTCGGCGGGGTAGTCGCGGGCGCCGTCTTCAACCGTCTGTGGGCCCTCCTTGGACATCAGGGCGCCGCGCCGCAGGCCACCGAGCCGGACCGTACCTGGAAGGAGGTGCTGACTGCCGCCGCCCTGCAGGGAGCGGTCTTCGCTCTGGTCAAGGCGGCGATCGACCGCGGCGGCGCCGCCGGCACCAGCCGCCTGACCGGCGTCTGGCCCGACTGATACCGCAGGTCCGCGCGGACCACCCGTCTTCGACGGACCCCGGGGCTGACACAGGAAGGCAGTCTGTTGAACGAGTTCGACCGTGAGCGCGCCACCAGGAAGTCCAAGGACCTGTCGCACCTCAAGGACGAGGCCGACGAGAAGAACACTGAACACATCGAGCGGGCTCGGTGCGACGAGGATGATAGTCGCCGCCCTGATCCTGCGGACGATGTCGCTGGGCAGAGGCAGCGGTCACACACCGAGTAGTTCGAGTTGTAGTTACCCCTTGCGCTGCGCGGCTGCTGCCGCCTCTGCGGTCACGAAGCTTAGGAAGGAAGCGCTCGATGCCGGGGTAGCGGCCGTCGGCGCCATTCTCGTCGGAGGAAGCACTGCCCACGGTGCAGCTCCTGCTGTCTGTTCGGTGGCAGCACCTAGGCCTGCGAAGTCCAGGCCATGGATATTTCCCGTACCCTCGGGGAGCCACCCCGATCCGGTGGCCGCGTGCCGGGAACCTGCGAGGGCCACGTGACTTCGAAAAGCTCTCCGGAGATCGCGACCTCAGCAGGTTGCGAGCCGGTGACCGCCACGGCCAGCGGAATCTGGAACTGACACCCGGGTGATTGGCAAGGACTGCCCGAACACTTGTGCGATGGAAGCTGCCGCGCGCTCACCGCTCCTGCCTGGCGGGTGGTCCCGCATTTCCCGCCCGCCCCGGCCGGGACTGCGCAGCCCTGCACAACGCGGAGAACTACGACCATCGGATTCGGGGGATCAGTGCGGCGCGTCCGTGAGGATTTCAAGCAGAGCGCTGACGGGCAGGCCGGCCTCTGCAGGGTGGCGCAGGCGGGTGTCGGACGCGATCCGGTAGCGATTGCGGCGTCCCTCACGGATGCGCTCGAGGTATCCGTCAGCTTCGAGGTCCGCGACGATGGCCTGAACGGCCCGTTCGGTGAGCTCGCACACCTGGGCGACATCGCGCAGGCGGACGGTCGGGTCGCGAGCGATCACGGAGAGTACGCGGGCGTGGTTGGTGAGGAAGGTCCACGCGCTGCGGCGTTCGGGCACGGGCTCCATGGCCCCAGCGTACGATCTCTGATTCGCGAGTTCCAACAGGCGCAGAACTATTCCTGTATTCCTTGACATGAATCTGATGCGGGGAGCACGATCGTTTACGGAACATCTCCCTGCACCGCGAGGAGCGCCCGCCATGTCCGACCTACCGCACCCGCTCTGCTGCCGCGGTCCGTACTGTGACAGCCCTTCTTCGCGCGGCAGCCGCTTGAGTGTTCGTCTCGTCCGCGGCCCCAGCGGGCGTCTGACAGCCGTGGTGGCTGGCGAGATCGACCTGGATCATGTCAAGGAACTCCGGCACGTTCTCAACTCCGCTGCCGCCAGGAGCCCTGCCGGTCTCGACCTGGATCTGGCCGCTGTCTCCTTCTGCGACTGCGTCGGCCTGAGCGTGTTGCTCGGGGTGCGCGTCCGCTGTCTAGCCGCCGGTGGGGTCCTGCGGCTGGTCGCCGCCGGTCCCAGGGTTCAGCGGCTACTGGAGCTGACTGGCACCGCCAAGCTCTTTGCCCACTCGGCCCTGGCTCGCCGCAGGCACCCCTGGGAGAACGACGGCAGTAGTCGGCTCGGCGATCGGGTCCCCACCGTCGTCCGGGCAGTCCCGCGGGCGACCTGGGCCGCCACATCTCTGAGTCCGGTAACACAGCCGGCAGAACAGTGCCTGCCGCGAGTTCCGCAAAGCCTGGACTTGCTGCGGCCGCATTCGCGACGGACGGTGGATGTCCGGGCGCCGATCCTGGACCGGGGGCGCCGCAACGGCCCGGGCCCGTTGCGGCCGACGCGCGGCGGAGGCGAAATGCCCGATCTCGTGCAGCGCTTGGAGGAGTGACATGTCAACCGATGCCATCGTGGTCCTGAAAGAGGACCACAAGGAGATCCGGCGCCTGTTCCGTGAGTTCGAGGCCGCAGGTGAGGACGCCAAAGCGACCAAGCACAACCTCGTCGACAAGATCGTGGAGGCGCTCACGGTCCACACCTACATCGAGAACGAGGTCATGTACCCGAAGGTCCGCGAGCTTGTGCCGGAGCTGGAGCGCGACATCCTGGAGTCCTACGAGGAGCACCACGTCGCCGACGTTCTGTGCGGGGAGCTGGATGCGATGGGCCCCGATGACGAGCGTTTCGACGCCAAGACGGCGGTCCTCATCGAGGTGGTGCGCCAGCACATTGACGAAGAGGAGAAGGACTGGTTCCCGAAAGTGCGAGCTGCGCTCGGACGCACAGCGCTCCAGCAGCTCGGCGCCCGCATGATCGAGATCAGAGATGCCGCGCCCCAAAGGCCCGGACACCCTGGGTTCCTGAAGAGGGCAACAGACGTGATCCTCGGGTAGCCCTCTACCCGACGCTGCGCAGGGAGTTCGGGTGCGCGGACGCCCTGCCGGAAGAGCCGAAGTCCGCGAGTCGCTCTCGGGAAAATTCAAGTTGGGGGATCGGTTCAACAGACAGAGGGCGGAGGCCGTAGTGGACTCGACCGTGAAGAGATGGGTTCTGACCTTCCCGGGTATGCAGGGCGGCCATGCCGACCAGGAGACGGTGGTCGTGGAGTACACCGGGACGGCCGGCTCAGGCGGTCATGCGCTCTACGCTGATCCCAGCGGCAGGATCCGGGTGGAGATCACCGGGGGCGGCCTGGCCTACCTTCTGACCGGCGACGGGGTCCCGGACACGCCCATCCACGCCGAACCCCTCCCTGACGCGACCTGATGCCGCTTCGACGGCCAGCGTCCCGTGCCGAACTTACCCGCCTCACCGGCGAGTTCGCTGAGCTACTGACTCCAGTAGAAGGCAACAACGCGAAGCTCACTGACTGGATCACCACGGTTCGCGCCGCCGACCTGACCCACCTGCACTCCTTCGCGAACGGGCCTCGAGCTCGACCGCGCAGCCGTCGACGCCGGACTTGCCCTCCCGTACCACAACGGCCGCACCGAGGGCGTGAATGCGCGAAACAAGCGGATGCACGGCCGAGCCGGGTTTCCCTCCTCCGTCACCCCATCCTCCTCCAGTGACCGCCACACAGCGTCACCACCGATTACGGGGCAGAGTCGAAGACCGTACAGACTCCTGTAAGCGTTCAGGGGGAATGCGTGGGTCTGCGGGCTTGCCGCCGCTTGGTGCGGTGGGGCAGGAGGGCGCGGAGCCTTGCCAGCACGGCCTTTGGGCGGCGGCGCCGGGTGTGGGAGGTGGCGACCTGGTCGAGGGGCTGGCGGTCCGCTTCCGGGCTGAAGGTAATGGTCACGGTCTCCTCGGGCCGGCGTTCCTCCATCTTGGCCAGCAGTTCGAAGGCGGCCTTGTCCTGGTCGGTGAACGGTGGCTGGGTCATCGAGCGCGGCCACAGCCGGTAGTGGAGGACGACGTTGATCTCCGCCGCGAGGAGTGTCAGGCGGGCTCCCGTGTACAGCCAGGACAGCAGGCCGATGACGATCGCGAAGAATCCGTACACCTCGCCCGCGTGCGCCAGGACATGGCGCACGTAGAGAGTGCCGATGGCCTGCAGGACCTGCCAGAAAACGGTGGCGAGCACGGCCCCGACCGCGACCTGACGCACCTTCACCGTCTCCGCGGTCAGCATGGTGAACGCGGCGAGGAACACGGCAAGGTTCACCACCGTCGACACCACCACGGTCCACGTCCCGCTGAGCAGGCCCGGCCCGGAGGCGAGGCCGGCGAGTGTGGTCGTCAGCAGGATCGCCATACCGAGCACCAGCAGGACCGCGAACCCGCGCACCCGGCGGCCGACGAAGCCCGGCCAGGACTTGAACGGCACGTTCCACACCGTGTTCATGGCGTTCTGCGCGGCCTGACCCACACCCTGGGTGCCGTAGACGGTGCCCGCGATCCCGAAGGCTAGTGCCAGGCCGCTGCCGCGCAGGGGATGTGCGGTGTCCCGCAGTTGGTCACCGATGATCGGGAAATCTGCCAACGCGGAGTTCACCAGCCGGTGCTCCAGTTCCGGATGCCCGACCAGGGCGAAGCCGAGGATGGTGGCGAACAGCAGCAGCAGCGGGAACAGGGCAAACAGCGCGTAGTAGGCGATCAGCGCGGCCTTGCCGCCAGCCTGATCGTTGCCGAACTTCTGGAAGACAGCGAACGGCAGGCCGACGAAACTGTGGCGCTGCTGGAACTGGTCGAAACGGCGGACCGCGATCTCCACCCGGTTCATGGCGTCCTCCGACGATTCCCAGGGGATCCGAATCCGTAGTGCCCTCCATCGCCCCGCTGGCGTGGCTCGCAGCTCAGGCCCAGGCTGAGTGGGGGCGTCTCGCGGTGTCCGTCAGCTCCAGCAATCATGGGGAGGCCGTGACCGCTGGGCATCACGGTCATGCCGCGCGCAGCGAACCGGGGTTCGCGGTCGGTCGCCTCGTGTGTCCTGCAGGCCTTCCGTGTGCTCGCGTCGGCCCGGACCGCGGGAGCGGACGCGCCTGCGGCAGCCCTCGGCGTGGGCGGGGACGGCAGGGGCAGGGAGGCGAGCGTGCCGGTGACTGACGCTTCGAGCGCACTGCTGAGCTGGCCTGCGGTGAGTGCCAGCCCGGCACTGCCACCCGTGAGCGCGGTCAGGAGCGTCTGTTCCAGTTCGGCCAGCGCCCTGTCACCCGCTCGGTGTCCGGCCACGGCCGCCGCCGCGCGGGCCGTGGCAATGAGCCCGATCACCAGGCGATGGCGCTGTGCCGTCAGTTCGCGCATCCGCGCATCGTCGAGGCGGGCCTGGGCGTCGCGCAGGGCCCGGCCGAGGCCGAGCAGCTCTCCGATGCCCTCGGGAATGGGGCGGCGGTCCGCGACGGCGTCGAACTCCTCCATCACCACCTCCCTTACCGGTAGCTACTCGCGCAGCGCGCGGGGGAGCGGCAGGGACCGCCCGCACGCGTGGGGGGCCCGGCGGAGTGGTCCCTGCCGCTGGCGCGGCAGCCGACCGCATCTCCACCCTGACGGACCCACCGTGCACCGCGCACGTCGGCTCGACCATCCGGCTGCATGGCCGCATACCCGGGCTCAGCTGCAGTTGGTCGACGGTGCCAACGACGCCCCGCCGAATCAGCGCTTGCCGACCCCCCTCAAGAATCTCGTGGGACGCCCCTGAAGGCAGCCTCGGTCATGGCCGCCACTGACCCCAGCAGGTCGGCTGCCAGCGGGCCCGACCCTCGCGATCCGCCTCCGGTGACCCGGCGGGCAGCGGCCAGACCGCATCCGGCGCCAGGCCGGTCACGGGGCGGCGAACGGCCCCGCTGCGGTCCTGGGGAAGGCCGAGGGCCGGCTTGCGCGCGTGCTCGACCAGGCGGTGGTTCTCGTCGGCGATGAAGCCGAGCCGGCGGCCGTGCGCGTGGATGTCTTGGCGCCAGACGGTGGTGCCGGGCTCGAACCGGACTCCTGGTCCGGTGGGGGCGGTCACGGCCGGCCCCAGGTCCGGCACGCGGGCTCATGCCAGGTGGTCCGCACGACCATGCCGCCCGGGGAGAGGTGCTCGCTGGACCAGGTCCGGCAGCACTCGCCCGCGCCGCGAGGCCGCGCCGAGGGCGTGGGCTGCGGCGCGTGGGCCCGGGCGGGCGAAGCGGGTGCGGGGACGGCGGGTGCGGCCGGACGGCGCCGCCGCCGGGGGCGCCTGGTCGAGGGTGTCGTCATGCCGCAGGCTTTGCCCACCGCACCGCCCTGCCGAACCCCGCCGTCACCTAAACGGAGCAGCCCTGCCGTTCTCGCTGGCTGCTGGCCTGCGTCGGCACCCGAAACTCGCCAGCAGGGTCCGGGGCGGGCGAACTCACCAGTACCTCGGAGACGAAACTCCCACCGCATGTCAGCGGCTCGGGCCGGCGGGGTGGTGGAAGTCTGTCGGTGGTGAAGGCGTCCTATCAGTGATCCGTGGGTCGCGCGCTGTGTCGTCGGCCGGGTTGGCGTCGCCGTCTGCGCATCACTGGTCCTGCTCGTCGTCCGGTGGGAGCTGGGCGATCCGGGCGAGACGGCCGGCGGCCTGATAGACCATCGCGAACGCCAGCCCCAGGGACTCGTTGGCCAGCGGCACGCTGAATCCGTCGTCGAAGGACGCGGCGTAGTGATGGGTGACCATCGCGGTCGCGGCACTGGCCAGGTCGCGCGCGGCGGCCAGAGCCTCGATGTCCGGGGCCTGCTCGTCCGGCCCGGCCGCCCGGCTCAGGTCCGTCACCGGCCGCCCCAGGCGCACCACCACCACCACCACCAGCAGCAGCTGCTCGGTGTCGGCCGTGACGGGCATGGCGGCGGCCACGACCTCGTTGTGCACCGGCCCGTATGCGGTGCGCAGCGTTTCGATGTCGGCGCCAGCTTGCTCGGCGTCCATCTCGGCGCCGACCAGGTGGGCTTTGGCCACGCCAAGCAGGGCGGTGGCCAGCATCACGGCGCGGGTCGCGTCGTCGGTGACCTGATCGGGCTGCCAGTTGGCGCCGAGAACGGCGAGGGCTTGTTGCAGCTGCTCGACGTGTTCCGTCTCGCGACCGGCCACCCGCGCTCTCTCGGTTTGTGATCGTTGAGCTGCTGGCCCACTTCCTGGTCATGATGGCCATGGGCGCCGACGCGCTGGAGGCCACGCCGCCCGAGCAGGTCCAGCAGGCCGTGGCGCACACCGCCGCCAACAGCGCCGAAGGCTCCCCCGAGCACGCCGAACTCGTCGACCGGATCGACGTCCGCGGCGACCTCGCTCACATCCAGGAACCCACCCTGGTCATCTCCACCACCCAGGACTGGTTCACCTCCACACGCCAGCACCGCCAGCTCGCTGACACCATCCCCGGCTCCCAGCCCGTCGAGATCCCCACCGGCCACCTGCCCATGGTGGAGCGCCCGAGGAATGGCAGAAGCTCATCGCCGACTTCGTCGTCCGGCAGACCGGACCGCTGGCCGTCTCCAGCGCCAACCTGACCGGCAAAGCGTCCCCGCAGGACTACCACGCCGCCCGGAGCATGCTCGGCGAGGCGGCAGCCGTCTACCTCGATGCCGGGCCGACACCGACCGGGCCCCGGTTCTGATCCGTGCGGGTGCGATCAGCACAGGGCGGTTGCGTGAGGTCGTGCCCGGCCTGCGGGAACGTTGAGCATCACGCCGCGATGTCCGCCTGCGGCTCCAGGCCCCGTACGGTGACCAGGTGGGCGGTGCCGTCCACGAGGCGGTAGGACAGGCCCACCACTGCGGCCCGGCCCGCGTCGACCGCCTTGGCGAGGGTGCGGGAGCGCTCCAGCAGCAAGTCGACGGTGTGCCTTATGTGTTCAGCGATGAAGTCCGCGTCTTCGGTGTGCCCGGCTGCGCGAGCGGCCAGCACGCTGGGGGTCACCCGCTCGATCACATCCCGCACGTAACCTTCGGCGGTGGCGCCTTCCGCGACGGCGGACCGCGTGGCGGCGACCGCACCGCAGGAGTCGTGGCCCAGCACCACCACCAGTGGGCTGCCCAGCACACTCACCCCATACTCGATGCTGCCCAGCACCTCCGGACCCATCACGTGCCCGGCGGTGCGGACCACGAACAGGTCTCCCAACCCCCGGTCGAAGATGATCTCCGCCGCCAGACGGGAGTCGGAGCAGCCGAACAGCACCGCGAACGGCATCTGTGCAGGGGCGGTCGCAGTGCGGCGAGCGGCATCCTGGTTCGGGTGCTCGGGCGATCCCTCGACGAACCGCTGGTTGCCGGCCAGCAGCATCTCGAGGGCTTCCCGGGGCGTCAGGGTCGGGGCATCAGTCATGGGCCGCAGACTACGGCCCGATCGTCCGCACCGCACAACCGACTCCGGCACAAGCTGACGCCCGGCGGCGGTCGCGACCGCTTGCATCCCAGTGGTAGCCATCACGGCTCCGAGCCGGACCCCAGCTTGTTCTTCAGCGCGATCATCGCCGTCAACGGCACGTTGAGCTCGAGCCGGCCCGGCACCATCCGGGCTGCCCGACCGATCGGCTCGTCGGCAAACGCGGCCGAGAGTTGCCCGAGCATCACGATCGCGACCTCCAGCAAGGCCTCGTCCACCCGGACACTCGTCGCTTCCTTTCCCGGCACCACCGGCAGCCGGTCGACAAGCGCGGTGAGACCCTCCCGTATACCGCGGTCAAGTGTGGTCGTCATACGCGCGATCCTCGCCAGCGGATCCCGAGAGCGCGATGCAACCGCGTCCGCCCGGGCCCGACCGGCTGGTCAGGCGACGGGAAATCACCGGGACCGTAACGTCGGCTTCGCTCCCAGCCAGGCGAACCCGAACCGGATTGGGGGCCACGGGTGCCCTCCGAGCGCAGGGTGGGAAGGCGAGGATGCCTCCAAGGGCAGGGTGGGGAGTGTGTAGGCCCGAGGCAACGGCCCTCGTTCCTGGAGAGGGTGCGTGCCCTGCGGGGTGATGCCGCGTGCGCTCACGGTCGGCGGCCCGGCACCGGAACTACGGTCGGGCGGCAGGGGAGCGGCCGGGTGGAGCCGCAGCCCGCCCGCCCGGCGATGGTGACACCGCCACGGGAGAAGCGAGCGGGCAGGGCCATGCGCATCATGGCGTCAGTCAGCTGTTGCAGCAGGGCGTCGTCGGCGACGACCTCCAGCACGGCCAGGAGCACCTCGAGCATGGCACCGTCGCCGCGAGCAACCGCACGGCAGATCCGTTCCACCAGGTCGTGAGGTGCCCGGCCCTGCCTGCGCGCGGAGGTCACCCGCCACCCCGCAAGCGGGTCGCAGCGTCCGTCGGCCCGGGCGAGTGGAGGGGGCGGGCGTTGGGGCCCTCGGGCCTGAGTACGGCGGCCCCGTGGAGCAGGCCGTCGAGCACCGCCGAAACCCACGTTTCCCGAGCCGCACCGGGTGGCAGGGGTGGCGCGGTCCCGCTGAGGGGACGCAGTGTGAACCCCGTGTCCAGATGCGGCAGGCGTGCGTCGAGGACGGTGACCCGCTCCCGGCGGTACTCGGCCCAAACCGCCTCGAGCCAGGCCGCCAGTACGGCCTTGGACGTCCGGTAGGCGGCGGTCCCCGGGAACGGGCGGTCGACGACGACACCGGTCAGCGCGCCGATCGCACCGCCGGGTCCGACGACGGGAAGCGCTCCTTCGAGCACGGCCATGGGGGCCAGTGTGTTCACCGTCATCAGATGCTCCTGGACCGCGAGCGGAACCTCCCCGGTTCGGCCGAATGCGATCGCGCCGACGGCGACGAGCACCGCGTTCAGGCTACCGATCCTCTCGGCCGCCCGCGCCGCGAGGGCGCGGCAGGACTCCAGGTCGTATGCGTCGAACACCTCCCCCTGGCCGGCACCCATGCGTTGCGCCGCGCGGGCAAGGCGGTCGAGATCCCGGCCGGCCACCGCGACGCGGACCCTACGGGCGGCCGCGGCGGCCGTCACTTCACCGCCGATCACTCCTGTGGCCCCGACAACCATCAGTCTCAACCCGTTCATCTCCACGACCTTCTCCCACTCGGCGAGCTCCGCAAGGAGATTGGCGGGAGCCGGGATACCGGCCACGCCGACAGCCCGTACCGCCGCTGGTCACGGTCCCGCCAACACCAGGGGCAGCCGAAGTGCCACTGCGTCCGCGAGACGCTCGAACTCTGCCTGCAGGAACGGTGCGGCAAGACGCGCGAGGCCGTTGAACCGCAGGGACGAGCGGTAGACCAGCACCGTGCGTCCCTCGGATGCCCGGACCGTGATGTCGTCAGTGGCTTTGACGGTGCGGTTGCTTCCGACGAACACCAACCGGTCGGGCCCGTACTGCTCCAGACAGTAGAGGAGCTCGGTACGCCGCCCCCTGAAACGCGAGATGTTGCGCCAGCACGCCCCTACCGCGACCGGACCGGGGTTCAGGCGCGCGCAGCTCTCGGTCCCGGGATCCCACTCTGGCGTGTTCCCGAAGTCGGCCAGGTAGTGCAGTACCTCCCCGGCCGGCCACTCGACGACCATGGTGCGCTCCACACTGATCATCAGGTCTCCCGCCGACTCCTACTTGCTGCGCTACAGGCCGTCGCCCTCTTCTTCGTCGCGGACGCGTCGGTGGATGGCGGCCGATGCCGCGGGCCCCGCAGGCTGAGCTGCAGGGCCGGGTCGGCCGGGTCCTTTGGTCATCCTGCCTTCTCGCTCGGGTGGTCGAGCCAGGCGCTGCGCGAGTGCCTGGTCGTGGCCGGCTCTTCCCGCTCGTATCCGGCGAGTGCAAGGCCGAGACCGAAGAAGGTGGGTGCCCATTCACCCACGAAAATGCCCCATCGGTCGGCCCGCTCGACTCCGGCCTGCTCGGCCTTCATCGACGCGAGCCAGCTCAGCAGGGACAGGCCGATGGATCCGAACGCCGCAACGTAGGCGTGCTCGCTGGTGATTCCGGCTTCGTGGAGCCGGCGGACAATGTTCATGATCACTCCGAGGATCTGTACCGAGATGGCTGGTGTCTTCTCAGGCTGCGAGCCGCGCCCGGACGGCCGATCACTATCGGCTCCGTCGCAGGGTGCGCAGATGTGGCGCCGGTGTGCCGCGGTCGGGTGGGCGCGCAGCCCGGTGGCCTCGTTTTCAGATTCGGTTCCGGGCGCCTTGTGGACCAGTTGCAGCGCTGGCGCATCGCTTTGCGGGCTTGATCGGCCGCTCACCTCCGGAGGCATCTCGCCCATGGCCCCGCCCCGGTGCAGAGGTGGCCGCTTCGGCTGCAGCACCGACGGCATGGCCGATCGGAGCACTGCGCCGAGCTGCTGCGTCACCGATCGCACACGCGCATGGCTGCTGGTCCGGGCCGCGCTTCACGCGCCTGTCTAAACGCTGCACAAACAGCGCGACTGGGCCGATAGGGTCGAATCGCTGCACCGTGGCGCTGTGACTTCGCGAACGCAGCCGCGTACGGATGCCCCTTCCTCCGGCAGGCCCGGGTCGGTGGCTGAGGACCTGCGCCGTTTCCTGGCACTCTCGGCGCGGGGCGACGAAGCGGCGTTCGAGCTGTTGTACCGCGCGGTGGCTGGGCCGGTGTACGGCCTCGCGCTGCGAACGCTGCGTAATCCGGTGCACGCCGAGGAAGTTGCGCAGGAGGTACTGCTCGAGGTGTGGCGTGCCGCTGCGGCCTACCGGCCCGAGCGCGGATCCGTGATGACGTGGGTGCTGACCATCGCACACCACCGCGCCGTGGACCGCGTTCGTTCCGCCCGGGCGGCCGCCGAGCGTGATCTGCGCGTCGCATCTCTGGAACCGGTGGAGGGTGATCCGCTGGACGAGCAGGTGGTTCGCTCGCTGGACCAGCTGCGGGTACGGTCCGCACTGGCGGGTCTGAGTGGGGTGCAGCGTGAGGCCGTCGTGCTGGCCTACTACGGCGGGTACTCGCAGCGGGAGATCGCGCATCTGCTGGACGTGCCGCTGGGAACTGTCAAGACCCGGATCCGCGACGGGCTGAGCCGGCTCAGGACCGCGTTCGCGCTCGACTCGGATCGATCGGGCTCCATGAAGGTGCTGGCGGCGTCGCGCTCAGGACCTGGCCACGAGGCAGGGGCGAAACCATGAGACAGGCGAGTCGAGGTACGGAGTCGGTGTGGGACTATCCCCGCCCGCCGACGGTCGTGGCTGCTTCCGGCCGACTGGTCGAGGTGTGGTTCGGCGGAAGGCTGGTCGCATCCACCAGACGCGCTGTGCGGGTGCTCGAGACGAGCCACCCGCCGGTGTACTACCTGCCGCCCCGTGATGTGGTCACCGAACTGATCACGCCGGGCGAGGGATTGAGCTTCTGTGAATGGAAGGGGCAGGCCCAGTACTGGGACCTGCAGGTGGGCTCTCGCCAAGCAGTACGAGCGGCGTGGAGCTACCCGGAGCCGCTGCCCGCGTACCGGGAACTTCGCGACATGCTGGCGTTCTACCCCGGGCGGGTCGATCGCTGCACGGTGGACGGTGAGGCTGTGCGCGCTCAGGAGGGCGAGTTCTACGGAGGGTGGATCACCAGCGAGATCACCGGCCCGTACAAGGGCGGCCCGGGTACCTCGGGCTGGTGAGTACCGTACCCAGGTCTGGTGCACGGCTCGTGCTCTTCGCGGAGGACGGTGCGAAAACGCTGCGATTAGGTGAAGGGAGCCGACAGAGCGAGCATGGGGGCGTCAATCGTCCGGGGATGCCGGCGGGGCCGAGGCGCCGTCGTGAGCTCACGTCAGGCCGGCGCGTACCCGCCGCTTCGGTCCCGGGGCGGCGCCTGTGGCGCAGACGCCTGGAACATCTCAACCTCGGGAGGACACCATGACTCTCGACCAACAGCTACCCGCACACGAGCGCCCTGGGCCCGCTAGTCTTCCCAATGGGACGCCCGCATGCGGGGCGTCGACCTGCGCGGGCATCTCCACTGCGGAGTCGACCGAACTGTACACAGCCTGGCGTGGCTGGATTCCCCTGCTGGTGATCGCCGCTGTGGTGGTGTGCTGCGTGGGCTTTGCCGTGGGGAGGATCGCGGGATGGTGACGTTGCCGACCGA
Organism: Kitasatospora sp. NPDC056138; assembly: GCF_042264695.1. NCBI lineage: Bacteria > Bacillati > Actinomycetota > Actinomycetes > Kitasatosporales > Streptomycetaceae > Kitasatospora > Kitasatospora sp. NPDC056138. The sequence continues at coordinate 19,477 of NZ_JBHJVK010000009.1, forward strand.
GCGCGATGCCGGACCGCCGGGCGGTGGTCGGCCCGGAGCGTCGGACGCCGTGGAGGATGCGGGGCTGCCCACCGGAGGTGTGGCTCGGCACCTGGGTGTGTCACCCACCACGGTCCGCTCGTGGGAACGCCGTTACGGCATCGGCCCCGCGAGCCGTGAGGCCGGGCACCATCGCCGTTGGAGCCCACAGGACATTGCCGTCCTGGAGACCATGTGCCGTCTGACGGCCCGCGGAGTTGCACCGGGTGAAGCCGCCCGAGTCGCGCTGGCCGAGCGCCGGGCCCTGTATCAGGCCGGCCCGCCTCCCTCCCACCGGCAGCCCGAACCGGCCGGGCCGGGCGATGCGCCGGGAATTCGCGGCCCGGGCGGAGGCCGTGCCCTGCATGTCGGGACGGTGCGCCCCGAATGCCGTGGCCTCGCCCGGGCTGCGGTGCGGCTGGACGCGCCGGAGGTCGCCAGGATCCTGCGCGAAACGGTCGAGGCACTCGGAGTGATCGACGCGTGGACGGAGGTCATGATGCCCGCCCTGCGCGCCGCAGGCCGCAAATGGGCGGCCGACGGCGAGCAGTACGTCGAGGTCGAGCACATGCTTTCCTGGCACGTCTCCAGTGTCCTGCGGGGCGTGGCCGTGGAGGCCGTCGAAACCCGCCCGGTACAGCCCGTCCTTCTTGCGGCGACGCCCGCCGAACAGCACACCCTCCCGTTGGAGGCCACAGCGGCAGCGCTGACCGAACGCGCTCTTCCCTTCCGGATGCTGGGCGCGGCGGTTCCGCCTCGGGCGCTACTCGACGCCGTCCACCGGCTGGGCCCGGGCGCCGTGATGATCTGGTCCCAGGACCAGCACACCGCGAACCTCGAGCTGGTGCGCCGGGTGAGTGGCAGCGTGTGGGGTCCGCGTGGCTCCCGCGGCCGGGCGGTGGTAGTGGCCGCCGGTCCCGGCTGGGCACGCACCCGCCCCCCGGCCGGCACCGCCGGTCCCCGCACCCTCGCGACCGCCGTCGACCTCCTCGAACAGGCGGTCACGGGCTGAAGCTCGCGCCTCCTCACTTCCCGCCCGGACACCGCTCGTCCCGTGCAGCGCTTCGCCCGGGTGGTCACCGGAGCATGCACCGCCGGCCGAGCCGCGCGGGCGGCTATCGACAACGCCGGGCGGGGGAGTGCCGGCTCTCGTCGGTCTCGGGGGGACCGAGAACACGTGGCCACCAGCGCACCGCTGACCCGAGTGCGAGGAGCAGCCTTCCGCCCAACTGGAAAGTCGGGCCAATCCGCGCCCGGGTGGGTTCCGAAAGGTGGGTGCAACTACAGGGCGGGGTCACCTCAGCCCGGCCCGACACCGCCCACCGCGACCACCACGCCAGGGACGACCACTGGCAGCACGACGAACGTGAGGCCGAGGCATGGCGCCAGGGCCGCACCGGATACCCGATCATCGACGCCGGAATGCGCCAACTCGCCCACGAGGGCTGGATGCAAAACCGCGCCCACCTCCTGACGGCGAGCTTCCTCGCCAAGAGCCTGTGCCTGGACTGGCGCATCGGTGCCACCCACTCCCTCTTCCTGCTCGTCGACGGCGACGTGGCCAACAACCAGCTCAACTGGCAGTGGGTCGCAGGCACCGGCACCCGGCCCAACCGTCTCCTCAACCCGCTGCGCCAGGCCGACCGTTACGTCCTCGACGGGGACTACGTGCGCCGCCGGGTGCCCGAACTCGCCTACCTGCCCGGCCCCGCCGTCCACCGGCCCGGCTGCTCTCTCGCGATTACCCGCCCCCGATCATCGACCCGGAAGCTCTTACCGCCCGGCTGCGTCACGGGCGTGCACCCGGACTGAGATCCCTTACCAGGACCCCGGGAGGTCAACCGAAGGGACGGAGCCAGTGAACGCCATCCGCAGGTCGACGCGTAGGAGTAGCTTTCTGCCCTTCGTGCAGCCTGCTTCAGGAGCACCCGATGGCAACGGATCGGAAACCATCCGCCGTCAGGCACAGGACCTGACACCACGTCGTTACAGTAAGCGGTGGTCCGGCCGTTGGGGGCCGACCAGACCACCACCAGCTTTCAGACGAACACCAGCGCAGTCTCCGGAGGCCGACGTGCGGATTCGGCGGCTGGCTGTCGGTCACGGCAGCTGCACGGTGCCGGGGGGAGCTGGCAGGGGTGTGCCGTCCAGAATGGCCTGGGCGCAGTCGGCGGTGAGCCGGTGCCAGCGGCGTGCGTCGCGAAGCATGGCGTGGCCACCGTGCTGCATGCGGACCGCACGGACGAGTGCTCCCGCCTGCTCGGCCCGGTGGGCGAAAGCCCACGAGTCGCGGGCTTTCGTGATCCGGTCATGGTCGTGGAGGAGGACGACGGTCTTGCCACGCAGGTGCCCGACGGGCTCCCCGGTGGGGCACCACGGGGCCAGCGCAACGACACCCTGAACCTGCGGATGCCGCGCGGCTGCCAGCGCCGCGCGGCCGCCCATGGAGTGGCCGACGAGGAGGGCCAGCACGTATGGGGCAAGCGCCTCCAGCTCCGCGAGGGCCTGCCGAGTGTCCTGCGCGGCGTGGGCGAGCTGCCCGTTCCACCCCCGATAGCGGTAGCGGGCAGAAGCGAACAGCACCTCCTGTCCCTCAAACCTCCGCCGCAGTGCCGAAGCGAAGGGATACATGCGCAGGGAGGGCAGATTCAGTGAGGACGGTGGCCTGAGACTGTCCGCCCTGCCACCGTGCAGGAAAACTACCGCTGCCCTGGCGTGGCGCGGCGTGCTGCGCAGCTGCAGCATGGCCTGGCTGCGCGGGGTTGTCTCCTGGGTGCTGGCTTTCATCGTCTTCCTGTCGTGTGATGTGATCCACCGGTGCACCGCAGGCGAGGAGCGTTGGTCGGGGCGGCCTGACTGTTGTCCATCCCCGGTGGATGGGTTCCCAGGCGTGCGGGAGGCGTGGTTCGAGGGCTGATGCTTCAGCGCCGTTGTGGACGCGGGAAGAAACCGCTGGTACGTGCGACGTAGGCGTCCCAGCCCGGCTTTTGGGAACCCAGTTGGCGTTCCAGCATCGGCTTGCCGCTGCCGAACGCCAGCAGGTAGGTCATCAGGACGGGGCTCAGGAGGAAGGCCCAGCCGATCGGTGTGTCGGCAGCGAGCAGGAACAGGCCCCACCAGACGCAGGCGTCTCCGAAGTAGTTCGGGTGGCGGGTGTAGCGCCACAGCCCGCGGTCCATCACGCGGCCACGGTTGGCCGCGTCGGCTTTGAAACGGGTCAGCTGCCAGTCCCCGACCGCTTCGAAGAACAGGCCCACCGCCCACAGCCCGGTGCCGGCCCAGGCACAAGGCCCGGGCGGCCCGGGGAGGTACTGGGCAGCCTGCACCGGCAGCGAGACAAACCAGAGAATTCCAGCCTGGAGGAGGTAGACCGTGCGTAGGGCATACAGCGTGCGAGCGCGTCCGGCCGGGGCACGGGAGAGCATGCGGGCGTAGCGCGGATCTTCCTCCGCGCCCCGGGAGCGCCACCAGATGTGTGCCGACAGCCGCACCCCCCAGATGGTGACCAGCACGGTGGCCAGCAGTCGGCGGTACGGATCGCCGTGCTCGGCGGAGAAGAGGTAGCCGGTGACGGCGACCGCGGTGAAGCCGAGCCCCCAAGCGACATCGACGCCTCGGTGGCGGCCGCTGCGCAGACCCTGGACGAACGCGGCAAGCATCACCGCCGACGCGACGCCGAGCGTGGCGAGCAGGTTGACTGTGAACGCGCCGCTGTTCACTGTGGCTCCTGGTACCACTCGATGGTGGAGGCGGGCACCCCGCGGGCCCCGTCGGTGGCCGGGCGGACGGCGAGGATCTGGTCCAGGCCCAGGCGGCCTTCGGTGAAGGCGAGTGAGCTTTTAGCCATGTACAGCTCCCACAGCCCTACCGTGGGTGCGCCGACCATGGTGGTGAACTCGGCCCGGCATCGCCGGAGAGTGTCGTGCCAGGCGTCGATGGTGCGGGCGTAGTGCTCGCGCATCGACTCAACCTGACGCACCTCCAGCCCGACCGCTTCCAGCAGGCCGACGATCTCGCCGACCGGACGCATGTGCATGTCGGGGGCGGTGTAGGTCTCGATGAACGCCCCGCGGCCCGGGGCAGTTGTACCGCGGGACATCTGGTGGACCAGCAGTCGTCCCTGAGGCCTCATCGTGGATCCGTCCCAGGCTCTGAGGCGGAACGGGGGCGGCGAGCCGATCAGGTCGGTCAGCACAGGGGCGAGCAGGGCCGCGGCGGTCATCGGGTGTGGTCCTTGCGGGTGAGGAGGATCTGGTGGACGTTCAGGTAGCCGCTGCGGAAACCGGCTTCGGAGTAGGCGAGGTAGAGCTCCCACATGCGGTGGAAGACGTGGTCGAAGCCGAGGGAGGCGACCTCGTCGGTGCGCTGGGTGAAACGTTCGCGCCACAGCCGCAGGGTCTCGGCGTAATGAGGTCCGTAGCCCTGGTGCGTGTCCACGTGGAGGCCCGTGGTGCGGGCGGTTTTGGCGATGGCCTTCAGCGAGGGGATCTGGCCGCCGGGGAAGATGTACTTGAGGATCCAGGTGTAGGTGTCACTGCTGGCGAGCATCGGCTCGTGCGGCATCGTGATCGCCTGCAGGGCGGCGCGGCCGCCGGGCGCGAGCAGCCGCTCGATGGTGGCGAAGTAGAGCGCCCAGAACGGGCGCCCGACGGCCTCGATCATCTCCACACTGACGACGGCGTCGTAACTTCCCTCGGCAGCACGGTAGTCACACAGCCGCACCTGCACGCGATCGGCATATCCCGCTGCGGCGATCCGGCGCCGGGCCAACACCATCTGCTCGTGGGAGAGAGTCAGGCTGACCACCCTGGCGCCGCGTTCGGCTGCGCGCAGTGCGAGTTCACCCCACCCGGTACCGATCTCCAGCACCCGGCTGCCGGGGCCGACCTGGGCGAGGTCGAGCAGCTGGTCGATCTTGCGGTGCTGTGCCTCCGGGAGACCTCCCCAGGTGGCGATCGGCTGCTGTCCGGCGCCGGTGGGGAAGATCGCCGACGAATAGGTCATGGTCGCATCGAGGAACAGCGCGAACAGGTCGTTCGACAGGTCGTAGTGGCGGTGGATGTTACGGCGGGCACCCTCGACGGTGGACCGCTCGTCCTTCGGCGGCCGCTGCACGTACAGGCGGCGCAGCCACCGGGTGGCGGCGGGAACCAGGGTCTGCGGGGCTGCGGCGAGTGCGGTCAGCAGGGCGACGATGTCGGGTGAGTCCCATTCGCCTGCCTGGTAGGACTCGCCGAAGCCGATCAGGCCGCTCGCGCCGACCCGGTGCGCAAACGCCGCCGGCCGGTTCAGGCGCAGCACCGGTGCGCCCGTGGGCGCGGGTACAAGGGGGCGTCCGCCTGGCAGTTCGACGCGAAGGCCGCGCAGGCGGGCGATGCGGCGCAGCAGTTGCATCGCCACCGCTGCCCGCAGGGGGACGTCGGGCAGCTGGGCGACGTCGGGCCAGCGGTGCGGGTCGATGGTGGCTCGTGCCGGGGTGGTTCGGCAGGCGGGCAGAGTCACGGGGTGGGCACCTTATCCTGGGGCGTGTGCGCTGTGCGTTTCGTGGGCTTGTGTGCCTGGCGGGGGTGGACGGGCAGGCCGCGCAGTAGCAGGCGGATGCCCTGGTAGCGGATGTGCAGGCTGACGGCGAGCGTCGAGAGCGGGTGCCGTACGGCCGCCTGCAGGAGGGTGAGCGGCCCGGCCGGGTGGCGGGTGCCGTGCACGGTGGCAGTGAAGGCTCGTCCTTCGGACCGCTCCAGATGGACAGTCAGGTCGAGCTCTTCGCCGGGTTCCGGCAGGTCCATCCGGTAGTGGCCGTCGACGGGGAAGAACGGCGAGACGTAGAACTCCTTGGCCGCCTCGGCTCGCCCGTACCGGTCGGGGCGAAGAAGGTAGCGGTGGTGGGAGCCGTAGGTGTTGTGGACCTCGGCGACCGTGCACACGGGCCTGCCGCCGGGTCCATGACACCAGTAGACGGTGATCGGGTTGAAGACGTGTCCGAGCGAGCGGGCGTGGGCGAGCATCAGGACACGGCCGCCCGCGAGGTCGATGCCGTGGGCCGCCAGGTAGCGGTCCAGGTTTTGGCGGAGCGTCAACGTCGGGTCGCCGGGGTGGTCCGCGCTGCGGAACCGGGCCAGCACGCGCAGTGGCCAAGGGAGTTGCGGCAGGTGGTTGAGGTCGACCAGCCACAGGTAGGTCCGGTGCTGGAAGACGTGCCTCAGCGCAGTGGTGCGCACGTGAGTGATCCGGCACTCGTACAGGGCCGCTCCCCACGGGCCGGACAGCGGTCCGGTCATGGCGTGCTCACCCCGAGCAGGGTGCGTGCGGCGTCGATGCCGGATCGGCAGCCGTCTTCGTGGAAGCCCCAGCCGTGGTAGGCCCCCGCGAACGCCGTCCGCCCCCGGGTGAGTTCGGGCAGGCGGCGCTGGGCGGCGACGCTCTCGCCGGTGTAGATCGGGTGCTCGTAGACCGTGCGGGAGACGACCCGCCCGGCGGGGATCGGGTGGTGGCGGTCCTCATTCAGGGTGACCAGGTAGTCCTCGGCGGTGTCGAGGCCGAGCAGCCGGTTGAGGTGGTAGGAGACCTGCACCCCGTTGGCCGTCCCGTCGCAGTCGGCCATCAGGTAGTTCCACGAGCCGCGCGCCCAGGCCGCGCGCGGCAGCCGGGAAGCGTCGCGGTGCAGCACGGTGGGGTTGCGGGAGTAGCGGAACGCCCCGAGCACCTCCTGCTCGGCGGTCGTAGGGTCGGCGAGGAGCTGTAGCGCCTGGTCGGCGTGTGTGGCGATCACCACCGCGTCCGCCTCCGTGCGGTGGCCGTCTTCGGTGACCACCTCGATGTCGTCGGGATGGCGGTGGACGACGCGTACCGGGGCGGCGCGGTGGACGGCGGTCAGCCGCGCGGCGATCCGCTCCACGTAGGTTCGCGAGCCTCCGACCACGGTGCGCCAGGTCGGCGAGCCGGTGACGCTGAGCATGCCGTGGTTGTCGAGGAAGGCGAACAGGTACCGGGCCGGATAGTCGCCGGCCAGGTCCGGGGCGCAGGACCATACGGCGGAGACCACCGGGGTCATGAAGTGGCTGACGAAATAGGGGGAGAAGCCGCCTTCGGCGAGAAACCCGCGAAGCGACGGGTCGCTCCCACCGGGGTCGGAGAGCAGGCGGCGGGCCCGGCGGTGAAACCGTGGTACCTCGGACAGCATCCGCAGGTAGCGTCCGTGTACCAGCGAGGCGGGCCGGGCGAGCAACCCGGCCGGCCCCCGGGCGCCCGCGTACTCCAGGCCACAGCCTTCACAGCGCACCGACATGCTCATGTCGCTGTCGCGGGTTTCGACGCCGAGTTCACGCAAGAGCCTGACCAGGTGCGGGTAGGTCCGCTCGTTGTGTACCAGGAACCCGGTGTCCAAGGGCACCGTGCGGCCGTCCGGACCGGTGGCCTCCTGGGTGTGGGCGTGGCCGCCGAGCCTGGTGTCCGCTTCGAACAGGTCCACCTGTACTCCTGAACGCTGCAGCTCGTGGGCGGCAGTCAGACCCGCCACACCACCCCCCACCACAGCCACCCTGCGTGGGAACCGGGCGTCCGGCCGCCTACGGCCCGGCACGGTTGTCGAGATGCTCACGGGCAGTGTCACAAGGCCCCTCCGGCTTAACGCGGCCCCGAGCCGGGGCCACTCCATGGCTTCCACCGGCCATTCGGAGCCCTCGGACGAGCGGATTGCTCCAAATTGGCCCACGGCGGAAACACGCGCCTGCTGGCTGCTGGAACGCCGCAGACAGCCGATGGGGCCCAGCTCCACCGGGCAGCGGCCGACTGGGCCCACCGCAAGGCGCAGCCCTTCGGCTTGCCGTCATGACCCGCTGCGATGGGCCGTGACCGGCGAAGTCCGCGCACGGCGCGCGGACCCACCGGTCAATGCCCTGGGGAGGGCAACCGGCGCCCGTTACTGTAACCAGGGCGCTCCTCAGGCCGGGGGAGGGGCCGGGTGTGTGTCAGCTGAACGGCAGCAGCATCACCGGCCGCCCGGTCGGGTGCTGGGAGCCGCCGTCAGGCTCGACGGTCACCCCGATCCCGCCTGCACCGTCGATTGCTCCGGTCAGGACCAGCGATCCGTCACCGGCGGGCAGCAGACCGGCCGGGCGCATGGTTCCCGCGTCGTCGAACCACAGCTGGTATGTCCTGCCGTGGGGCAGGGCGGGCATTCCGGCCGCGAGGAAACCGGCCTGGCCCAGCTTCTTGGACCACACCACGGTACCCACCCCGGAGCCGGCCCTGCCGGTCGCTGTCCGGGAGTCGGGTGCAGTCAGCAGCGCATCGAGACGGGCCAGCTGCTCCTGGAGCCTGGACGCCTGGACTTCGGCCTGCCGGGCCTGGTCGTGCTGCTGGACGGCGACCCCGCCGAGGGCCGCTGCCAGGGCCACGGAGGCCGCGAGCGCGAACTTGGGCCAGTACCGGACGAGTCGGGCTTGGCGGTGACGGGCCCCGTGATCCTGTGAGACGAGTGGGGGAAGCTGCCGGACGGACGGCAGGACGGCCATCACCCGGTGCCTGAGCTCAGGCGGTGGCATCACGGACTCGGCGGCACCGAGCCGGGCCAGCGTCGCGGCGAACTCCCTCACCTCCTGCGTGCACGCGTCGCACTGGGCGAGATGGCGCTCGAAAGCCTTCCGCTCCGGCTCATCGAGCGCATGGACCGCATACGCTCCGGTGAGCGTGTGCAGGTCGGCGGCACTGGTCATCATCCCACCCCCAGGCAGTCGCGCAGCCGGATCAGCCCGTCGCGCATGCGTGTCTTGACCGTGCCCAACGGCGTGCCGAGCATGCCGGCGACCTCCCGGTAGGAGAAGCCCCGGTAGTACGCCAGAACGACCGACTCTCGCTGGAGTTCGGTCAGTGTCCGCAGGCAGCGCCGCACCTGCTCACGTTCGATTCTGCCCTCGACCTGCTCGGCGACCTCGTCGAAGACCGGCGTGTGCGTCTGGGCGGCGGCCCGCTGGTCACGGTCGGCGGCGGCCTGGACCGCCCGGACCCGGTCGACCGCGCGGCGGTGGGCGATCGTCAGCAGCCACGGCATCACCTCGCCGCGCTCTGGCTGGTACCGCGAGGCGGTACGCCACACCTCCAGCATCACCTCCTGCGCGACCTCCTCCGACTGAGCCGGGTCCCGCAGCACCTGCCGCACCAGACCGAGTACCGGTCCTGCCACCGCGTCGTACAGGCGGGCGAATGCGTCCTGGTCGCCGAACGCCGCCTTGGCGACCAACTCCCTCAAATCGGGGCCGCGCCGCTGCGGCCCGGACAGATGCACCACGGCGCTCACCCGGCCACCCACCCGCAGCGGGAAGTCCGGGCGACCGGCCGCAGTGGGTAAGTGTGCGGCCTGCACACCCCGCGGATGACGGGCATAGGGAACCTCCAACGCGACACGGCGTCCACCGATCCTCGGACACACTCCACACTTGACTTTCGGAGACACTGCCCAAACGGATTGCCATGACTTCTCGGATCCGTTCGCCGACCTGCCTCCTCCGCCCGCGGCCGCCGTTTCTACGGGCCCTCCACCTACTGCGACCGGTCCGCACCCCACGGATCTGCCTGACAGGCACTCAGGGACTGACGGGCTGCCACCAGCCCACGTCAAGCGGCGCGGTGCCAGCAGGCCGGTTTCTCGGCCTGCCGCAACACGCGCTCGTTCACGACGCCAGTCCTTGGGTCGGCCGGGACAAGGACGCGGCGACCAACTGGCCACCGCGTCTTGCAAGTCTGCGACAGTACTGGCACGGGCAGGAGCCACGTCGGGGGACAACGATCACAAACCGATCTTGGAGTGTTCCCACCACTGCCGCGCCGTCACCTACCACCACGTGTCCTCGGCCGTTGAACCTTGAGCGACTGCCCTCGAGCCTTGACCGCCCTGGTATGCGGTGACGTCAGGTGCCGTGAACGGCTTACCGAGCGAGCGGGGGGTGTCGCAGATCGCACCCGCGTGACAGGCGTTCCAATAGGATGACTCGTAAAAGCGTTCTCCCGCAGCCTTCGCGCTGGGCATGATCGCGCAGATGGCGATGAACATCACGACCTGGCCGATGGCGACCGTGTGTACGCGCCGGATCCCGGCCACGACAGCGGCAACCAAGGCGGCGGCAGCCACGAACGCAGCCTTCTTCAGAAAAGGGTCCGGCGGGGCGCCGTAGTGCTGCGGGTCCCACGAAAAGTAGGACGACGCCCAGGACAGCCAGATCAGAGAGGGCTGCCAGCTCGGCCACGGCCAGGGTCACGGCCACGCCCTTGCCAGTACGTTCGGCTTTTGCGTTCACCCAGCGACCTTCACCCGGCGCGCGCAGTGTCATGAGTACCTGTACTCAACCCGCCCGGGGCACGCACCGGCAGTGGTCAAGGTTCCGTGGCAATCGGTCAACGTTCGATGGCAAAGGACACGGCACTGGAGGCAACGCCTCCGGGTGGGCTGCCGTACGAGTCGGCGGCCCACCCGGTCTTCGTGGTCGGTTCCGTAGCGGTCAGTTCCCCAGCAGCTTGGCCGCGACAGCGCGGAGGAAGCCTCCTCGGCGGACGTAGTCGAGCTCGCGGGTGGTGTCCACGCGGGCGTGCATCTGCCACTCGGCGAGTACGGCGCCGGATGTGCCGTCGAGGGCACGGACCGTGACCTCACCGCGTGGACGTACGCCGTCGAGGCCCCGGACGTCGAGGAGTTCGCGGCCGGTGAGACCGAGGGAGTCGGCGTTCTCACCAGGGAGGAACTGCAGCGGCACGATGCCCATACCGATCAGGTTGCTGCGATGGATGCGCTCGAAGCTTTCGGCCAGGACAGCGCGTACGCCGAGCAGGGCGGGGCCCTTGGCCGCCCAGTCACGTGAACTGCCGAAGCCGTAGTCACGACCGGCCAGGATCACCACCGGGACGCCTTCGGCCGCGTACGTCAGGGAGGCCTCGTGGATGTTCATCACCTGGCCGCTGGTCAGGTGGACGGTGTGGCTGCCTCGCAGTTCGGGGGTGAGGCGGTTGGCGAACTTCGGGTTGGCGAAGACACCGCGGACCAGCACCTCGTGGTTGCCCCGGCGGCAGCCGTAGGAGTTGAACTCGGCGGGCTGCACCCCAGCCTGCTGGAGGTACCGGCCGGCCGGGGAGTGGGGCTGGATTGAACCGGCCGGGGAGATGTGGTCGGTGGTGGTGGAGTCACCCGCGAAGACCAGCACCCGGGCACCGTGCAGATCGGCCAGCGGACGGGCGTGCTCCTGGTCGAAGAAGGGGGTGCGGACGAGGTAGCCCGAGTCCTGCGGCCAGTCGTACACCGGGCCGGACGGGAACGTGAGGTTCAGCCAGTCCGCGCTGCCGAGGAATAGCTCCGCTTTCTCGCGCTCGAAGTGCTCGCGGGCGACCCGGCTGACCGCTTCGGCGATCTCCGCCGGGCTCGGCCACAGTTCGGCGAGCAGGACCTCGCGGCCTTCGGGATCGGTGCCGACCGGCTGTGGGTCGAGGTCGGTCGTCACCGTACCGGCCAGCGCGTACGCCACCACGAGCGCGGGGGAGGCCAGGTAGGCGGCCGCGACGTCGGGGTGGATCCGCCCCTCGAAGTTCCGGTTCCCGGAGAGGACGGCAGCCAGTCGGACACCCGCGTCCTTGGCCGCTTCCGCTGTCGGGGTGAGGCCGCCCGAGTTGCCGATGCAGGTGGTGCAGCCGAATCCGGCGACCCCGAAGCCCAGTTTCTCGAGGTAGGGCAGGAGTCCGGCGGCCTCCAGGTAGTGGACGACGGCCCGGGAACCGGGAGCCAGGGTGGTCTTCACCCACTCCGGGACGGTGAGTCCGCGCTCCACGGCCTTCCGGGCCACCAGTCCTGCGGTGACCATGGATTGGGGATTCGAGGTGTTGGTGCAGCTGGTGATCGCCGCGAGCGCCACGGCACCGTCCGGCACCGTCTGGTCATCGACGGGCTTCGGGGCCTGCCCGGTGAAGCTGCCCGGGACGGCGGCGAGCGGCATCCGTTCCTGCGGCCGCCGCGGTCCGGAGACACTGGGTTCCACCGCGGACAGGTCGAACTCCACCGTCCGGGCGCAGACCGGCTCCTGGGGGCTGTCCAGCGGGACGAAGAGGCCCTGCGCCCTGGTGTACGCCTCGACGCGGGCGACCTCCTCGGGCGGACGGCCGGTCAGCCGCAGGTAGTCCAGGGTGGCCTCGTCCACCGGGAAGAAGGCGACCGTACAGCCGTACTCCGGCGCCATGTTGGAGACCGTCGCCCGGTCCGGCACACCCAGACTCGCCACGCCTGGACCGAAGAACTCCACGAAGTGGCCGACCACGCCGGTCCGCCGTAGGAACTCGGTCATGGTCAGCGCGAGGTCGGTCGCCGTACTGCCCGCAGGCAGTTCGCCGACCAGACGGACCCCGAGCACCGGGGGGCTCAGCAGCGAGATCGAGTGACCCAGCAGCGCGGTCTCCGCCTCGATCCCGCCGACGCCCCAGCCGAGTACGCCGAGGCTGCCGACCATCGGGGTGTGCGAGTCGGTGCCGAGCACGATGTCCGGGGCGAGCAGGCCCGCCGGGTCCGGCATCACCACGCGCGCCAGGTGCTCCAGGTTCATCTGGTGGACGATCCCGCGCCCCGGCGGCACCACCCGCAGCCCTGGGATCTCCTGCTGCGCCCAGCGCAGGAAGCGGTAGCGCTCGCGGTTGAGCTCGAACTCCCGGGCCATGTTCAGCGAGACGGCCTCGGGCTTGGCCCATGCCCCAGCCTCGACCGAGTGGTCGATCACCAGGTCGACCGGCAGGGCGGGCCTGGCCAGCTGCGGGTCGAGTCCGCGCTGCGCCATGATCGAGCGGAGCGAGGCGAGGTCGGCGAGGACCGGCACCCCGGTGTGGTCCTGGAGGATCAGCCTGGTCGGCCGGAAATCGATCTCCTGTTCCGTACCCCGTCCCGTGCAGCCGGCGATCAGCGCGGCGGCCGTGGCGAGCGCGGTGGAGACGGCGGCCTGTGCCGCGTCGGGATCGTCCTCGGTCGTCGTCAGGGCGGTGCGCAGGATGTTCTCGACCAGGATCCGGACGGTGCGGGGCGCGGTCGCGATCTCCGGCAGACCGCCTGCCTCGGCGGCCGCCAGACTGACGAACCTGGCCTCGCCCCCGGGCATTTGGAGGGTGGTCAGCAGGTGGCGGGCCGAAAGGCCGTCACCCGACGGATGGTTGGTTGTCACGCTCTTGTTCTCCCGAGAGTTTTCAGGGCGTACCGGACCCGGGTCGCCGGGTGGTCCCGGCCGCGCGGCGACCCGGGCACCCGTCCAGGGCTGCTCGCGGTACGCCGCGCGGCGGTACCGAGGGACGGACCGTCTCAGGCGGCCACGGTCACCTGAGCGTTCCGGTAGATCTCCACCAGCTGTTCCTGCGAGACGGCGCCACCGAGGCGGATGGAGAGCGCCCGGACCTCGTCCAGGCAGTGGGGCAGCAGCTCCTCCTGGGGCTCGATGCCCTGCTGCTCCAGGGCCCAGGCGACCAGGGCCCGGCCGGAGTGCTTGCCGAGGATGTAGCGGCGCTCGCCGCCGACGTGCTCCGGCGGGAAGGGCTCGAAGCTGGAGGTGTCACGGAACATGCCGTTGGCGTGGATCCCGGACTCGTGGGCGAAGACGTTGTCACCGGTGACGGGCTGCCAGGGCAGCACCGGGTGGTTGGCCGCCTGGGCGACCAGAGTGCTCATCTCCTTGAGCTTGGACAGGTCGATGCCCAGGTCCCGGTCGTACAGCTTCTTCAGGGCGACCACGACCTGTGCGAGGTCCGCCATGCCCGCCCGCTCGCCGATCGCGTTGACGGTCACGTGGAAGTAGCGGGCACCGGCCTTGAGACCCGCGATGGTGTTGGCGGTGGCCAGGCCGAAGTCGTTGTGGGCGTGGCACTGGACGTCGATCCCGGCCGTCGACACCACGGCGGCGACCCGCTCGCCGTAGCCCTCGGGGCTGAGCAGGCCGACGGTGTCCGACAGGCGCAGGCGGTCGGCGCCGGCCTCGTGCACCACACCGGCGTACTCCTGGAGGAAGGAGATCTCGGTGCGGGCGATGTCCTCGGCGCTGATGGAGACGAAGGCGCCGCGGTCCTTGGCCATGTGGACCAGATCCTTGGCGGTGGCCAGCAGCCAGGTGCGGTCCTTGCGGACGCTGGCCTTGAGGTGGCCCTCGGAGGTGGGCAGGCCGATGTGCACCGACTTGAAGCCCATGTCCAGCGAGCGCTCGACGTCGGCACGGACACCGCGGTGCCAGACCACCAGCCGCGCCTCGTCCTGCCGGTCCACACAGGAGCGGATGAAGTCCAGCTCCTCGCCGCCCATCGCGGGGATGCCGATCTCGACCGAGCTCACTCCGGCCTCGATCAGTGAGTTGAGAATCTTGGTCTTGGTCTCCTTGGAGAAGGCCACGCCGGGAGTCTGCTCGCCGTCGCGCAGGGTGGTGTCCTCGAGGACGATGTCATGACGGATGGACATGGTGGAACCTCTCTGATGTGTGTGAACCGGTGCTCCGGCTGGGTGCGGCTCAGTTGAAGGGGTCGATCCGCTCGGCGAAGCGGCCGTGCTCGGCCAGCGCCATCCCCTGCGAGTAGCCGATACCTGCGGCTTCCAGCTCGCGGGCGAGCCTCGGGGAGGGCGGGACGGGGCGGAGGTAGTCGATCCCGTCGGGCAGCCGGACGAGGGAGGGAAGGGCGACTGCGATGGCTGCGGCCCGGTCGGCCGCCGTGACCCGGTCGCCGACTTCGTGCCAGTAGCCGGCCATCTTGGCTCCGCCCACGATGCCGGTGCACGACAGGAGCGAGAGCAGCGCGATGTTCGAGCTGTTGTCCAGGACGAATGCCGTGCCGGGGGCTTCGGAGGCCGCCAGTTCCCCGGACGGACTCAGGCTGCGGGCCTGCGGGCTCGACTCCAGCAGGGCGTCGGCCCAGCGCTGATGAGAGTCGGAGCCCGGCCCGAGACGGCGGTCGCGGAAAAACTCCACGACGAGATTGAGCGGTACATACAGCGTACTCCCGGAAACCGAGAGGCCTGCCGATTCCTCGACCGTTGCCATGAGCAGCATATAGGAAATGGCTCGGTTGATACCCGACTTTGCCAGGCGTGCGGCTTTCCTGTCAACATTTCCGGCCGAATTCGGTACGGATTGCAGCGGGCCCTGGCTGGCCACCACGACATGCTTGGCCTTCTTGTTCCTGGTGAAGAGCGTCTCGCGGCGCAGTGCACCCTCGGTGTCCAGGTACCACCAGGCGTAGGGGCGCCAGCCCAGGTCGGAGAAGTTCACATGGGTGAGGACCACCCGCAGGTGGAAAGCCGAGTCGTCGGCCTGCTGGAGATGGCGGACGTACCAGGAGACGCCCACCCGGGGGAAGAAGACATTCGGGCTGGCATGCGGCAGGCTGACCAGAACATTCTCGGCCGTCGCGAACCGGGCGAGCGAGCGGTCGTCCAGGCCGAGGATTTCCAGGGATTCCTGGAAATCCTCGTCGCCCGAATCGGCGATGATTTCGTCACGTTTCGACCGAAGCCAGGAAGCGAATTCCTGCCGGACCGTCAACGGTGTCGGCACCGTGGCACCTCTCCTTCACGAGACATCGACACAACACTTCACGGCAGATCGGCCGGGCGGTCACGGCACGTCGATTCCGGGCACCCGCCATCTGGAGCGCAGGGCCGGCCATGCCAGCGCGAAGCAGGCCAGTGCGGCGGCGAGGACGGCCGAGGTGCCGCTGATCCCGCACAGTCCGACCAGTGCCCCGGCCGCGAAGGAGAACACCGCCTTGGCAAGTGAGGCCACCACGTTGCGCATGACGGCGAACTGGCCGATCTCGTGGTCGCGCGGCGCCTGGTTGGTCATCACCTGCATGCAGATCACATGGCAGGTGATCACCAGGACCAGAGCGAAGCATTCCAGCACCACCAGGTACTTGAGGTGGAAGAAGGCCAGCAGCAGAGCGAGTGCGCCGGCGATCGGCAGCGCCCACGCCAGCACCTGCCGGGAGGACACCACACTGGTGGAGAGCAGCACACCCGCCAGGAAGCCGCCGCCGATCGAGACGATGTTGAGCACCGCGTAGAACGAGGGCTGGTTCGGGGCGACGGCATCGGCCAGCGGCACCAGCAGCGTGGTCATGAACTGCAGCCCGCCGCTGCTCGGTATCGAGAACAGCAGGACCGCTACCAGGCCGAAGCTCCAGCGCATCGGTGTCTGTCCCTCCGGCTGCCCGCTCTCCTCCTCGGCCCGCTCACCCGGCTCGGTGTACCCCCGGGTTCCGAGCGTCATGAACAGCGCGCTCAAGCCGTACGCCACCGCGGCGAACAGGAGTCCGCCGACGACCCACCGCTGGGCGAGGAACAGCCCGGCCAGTCCTGCGCCGACGACCTGGCCGATCAGCGAGGACGACGAGGTCAGGCCCATGAGGCGTCTGGCGGTGTCTCGGTCGAAAAGGTTGCGGATCAGCCGGTTCAGCGCCGCCTTGTTGGTCATCTTCGCGATGGACAGCACGACCTGGCTGAGCGAGATCACCGTCATGGAGAGTGCCACGCTGCGACCTGAGGTGAATTGCTGGGCCGCCAACAGGAAAGAGGTGACCGAGAGCACCGAGTTGGTGGACCTGGCCATCCGGTCCGCCCGCCCCCGGTCGGCGACGCGGCTGAACAACAGCCCCACCAGCGCCGCCGGCAGGTAGCCGAGCACCACCACCACACCGATGAGCAGAGCGTTGGAGGTCAGCGCGTAGGTGAGCCAGAGCAGCACCACCGCCTGCCCGCCCTCGGCGAGGGAGGAGAAGACGAAGAAGAGGACGAGGGAACGCATCAGCCCACCCGTCCAATGCCGGCCAGGTCGGCCTGCGACGGCCGGATGCCCGTCGGATCCGCGGCAAAGGGGTGCCCATCGAGCATGGCCAGCGTTTCGCGGACCTCCGCCATGCTGCCGTACTCGAAGAGCACCAGATGGCTGAAGGAACAGGAACCGTCCGGCACGGCGTCCAGTTCGGTCGGGTAGTTGCCCGGCGAGACCTTGACGATGCCCGGGATCCGGCGCAGCGCGTCGGCCGTCCACAGCGGTCGACCGGCCGCCGAGGCGCCGGCCGCCACGCCGATCACTCCGCGGTAGCCCTCGCGGAGCGGTGCGGCGGGTGCCTTGGGCAGGCCGGAGGGCCTGTCCAGCTGCAGCCGGACGAACTCGCTCCAGATGTCCACACCGTAGAAGTGCCGGAGCGACTCGGCCACCCCGCCGCCGGCTGGGCGCAGGCCGATTTCGCCGAACAGCAGCTCGTCACCGACCTTGAACAGTTCCAGGTGGAAGACGAAGTCCGGGATGTCGAGCGCCCCGGTGACCTTCCGGGCAGCCTCCACCACGCACCCGTACCGCGGGTCGTCCGGCGGCAGGTGGATGCTCGCCCGGCTGGTGCCGACCGCCCCCAGTACCGGACGGTCGTAGGCCGAGGGGATGGCCACCAGGAGGCGGCCGTCCCGGACCACGCCGTCGCAGTGCAGTTCGTACTCGACCTCGAGGGCCTCCTCGACCAGGAGCAG
Organism: Kitasatospora sp. NPDC056138; assembly: GCF_042264695.1. Taxonomy (NCBI): domain Bacteria; kingdom Bacillati; phylum Actinomycetota; class Actinomycetes; order Kitasatosporales; family Streptomycetaceae; genus Kitasatospora; species Kitasatospora sp. NPDC056138. The sequence continues at coordinate 37,007 of NZ_JBHJVK010000009.1, forward strand.
CTCCTCGCAGGAGGAGAGGTGGTCGATCGCATCGGCGGCGGACAGTCGCTGGACCCCCCGGCTGGAGGATCCGGAGAGCGGCTTCACCATGACGAAGGGTGCGTAGGTGCGCCGTCCGGCCTCCTGCAGGAAGTCGCCGGAGAGCCAGAAGTCGGCGGCCGGGATGGCCTCGTGCAGCCGTTGCTTCATCCGCCACTTGTTGGTGGCTTCCAGCGCCTGGTCGAACTGCAGGCCGGGCAGTCCGTACCGGCTGCGCAGGAAGGCGGCGAAGGCGAGGTTGCTCTCGGAGGTGGCCAGTACATGAGAGAACGGCTGACGTGCCATCAGCGCGTCCACGATCTCCAGTGTCCGGCGCTCGGGGGCGAACACCGGGACCACCGTCGCCCCGCCCCCGGCTACCGCTCCCTCACTGAGGTCCAGGTACTCGACCTCCTCGGTGAAGGCCGAACGGGCCTCGTCGAACAGCGGCTTGGCGGTGTCGAGAACCAACGCACGGCCGACCGGGCCCAGCTCACCGAACCGGGCGATCTCGGCGATGAGCCTGCGGAGCTGCTCGTTGTCGGGGTCGGAGACGATCGCGTACCCCGCCCGGCCGTACGCGCCCGTCCGGCCGCCGCTGGGGAAGTCGATCTCGACGAACGGGAAGCGCTCCTCGAAGTCGGCCTGGGTCAGCTCGACGCCCTCGAAACGCCGCAGGAAGAGATAGCCGTAGTACTCCGCGGGCGCCACCGGGTTGAGCGCCCCAGCAGCGGGCTCGCCCAGGGCGAGCGCCAGTTGCAGCTCGAAGAGGTCCACCCCGTGGGTGAGTCTGATGACCTCGGGCGCGAGCGCGCCCGCGATCCGCACAGCGCACTCTCCGAACACCAGCTCCTCGCCGGTGTCGAAAGCCTCCAGGTGGAAGACGCTGTCCGGGGCAGCCAGGGCGGTGAGGCTCTGCTCGATCAGGGTCTCGACCCTGGCGAAGAGCTCCGGGTTCTGCTCGGCCGACAGGACCTGGTCGGCCAAAATCCCGCCCTGCGACCACTGCATCGGCGCCTGGTGGTAGCGGGAGACCGAGAACCAGAGCAGTTGGCCGTCCTCCCAGACGCCGTCCGCATGGATCTCTGGACCGTCGACGAAGGACTCCGCAACGAAGGCGACATCCGAACTGCCCCCGCCCGCCGGGCCGGAGCCGACCAGTTCGGCCAGCTCCCCGGCGGAGGCCACGGCAGCCGTACGGACCGAGCCGAAGCCGTTGGCCGGTTTGACCACGAAGGGCGTGCCCAGCTCGTGGGCCAGCTCCTCGAAGGAGCCGGCGGCCCCGACGTACGCGCACCGGGCACGGGCGATCTTGTCCGGCAGAGCGGTCTTCTGCAGGTACTTGTCCCGGAAGGTGAGTGTTCCGGCGAAGTCGCGGTCGCCCGGCAGACCGAGGGCGGCCCGCAGCACGGCGGCACTGAACACTCCCTCCTCATGGCCCGTCACCACACCGACGACGTCGATGAGCTGGGCGCCCAGGACCGCCCGCAGCACCTCCTGGGCGTCCTCCAGGCTCCGGACCAGCCGGAAGCGCTGCCCGGCCAGGCCCTCCTTGTACTTCTCCACCACGTAGAACGCGTTTAACCCCCTGCGGGAGATCGCGTCCTGCATGCCCTTGCGGTACCCAAGGACGATCACGGTTTCCATGGCTTTGCCTCTGCTTCCAGCTGCTGCCGGCCGGGCCGGCACAGGTCGTGCTGATACAGGTCGTGCGGGCCGGTTCCGAAAGGCTCCAGATAGCGAAAGCCCCGGCGTGTGAAGAATCCGACGTTCTCCGGCAGGGTGCGCCGCACGGCGACGAGGACCCGACGGCACCCGGCCCGCCGGGCCCGCTCACCGACCTCCTCGACCAGCGCCGAGCCGATCCCGCGCCCGCGCAGGTGTGGCCGGGTGGCCAGGAAGCAGAAGGTGTAGCTGCCGTCGCCGGGGCGCTGGTCCTCCGGGTACTGCAACACACAGCCGACCACCGCACCGCCGCTGCGGGCCACCAGCCAGTGCCGGAGCTCTCTGCGGACCGTCCCCTCGTCGAGGCGCAACGCGGTGGGTGTGAAGGCTACCCCGAAGGGGGTGAACGCCTCGGCCAGCACGGCGAGGATCTGCGGTACGTCGTGGCCGGTGGCCTCCGCCGCGGTGGTATCCACCGCTAGCGCTTGCCGCCGGCTGGCAGTTGAGCGGTGAACAGCTCGCTGTGGTAGGGGACTTCGAGTTCGCCGCCGGTCGCGAAGTCTCGGACGAGGGCCTCGAGCCGCTTGAGGTAGCCCTCTCCGTGGGCGGTGATGGCCCGCTGCGCCTGGGTCGAGGACTTGGACATCCCCACGAAGTCCTGCGCGCTCATGGTGGTCGCCCAGTCGGCGGTGGCGACCTCGACCGTGCCACCGGCCGCACCGAAGACCTCGGTGAGCTCGGCGGCGAAGTCGAACACCCGGTAGTGGCGGCTGTAGCCGGGGCTCAGCTCCTCCAGCAGCGACTCGTAGGCGTCCAGGAAAGGGCTGCGGCCGAAGTCCCGGTTGTTCTGGATGATCGCCACGACACCGCCCGGAGTCAGGCAGCCGGCCGCCGCCCGCAGGAACCTCGGCCGGTCCATCCACTGGAAGGACTGGGCGGCGATGATCAGGTCGACCTCCGCGGCCTGCTCCAGGAAGGGTTCGGCCTCGCCCACGGTCCACTCCACCTGCGGGAACTTGGCCTGCCCCTGTGCCGCCATGTCAAAGGAGAGGTCCACCGCCCGGTACCGGGTGTCCGCCGCCAACAACGGCGTCAGCCCCTCAAGTTCGACCCCTGTCCCGGCACCCGCGTCCACCACCAGCAGCCGCTCCCGGGCCGGGAGCCTGCCGACGAGCAGCCGCAGCAGCTGCTCGGGGTAGCGCGGCCGGAACCGGTCGTAGTCCTGGGAGAGTCCGTCGAACTTCTGCTTCTGCTCCGCCATGAGCGGTCAACCTTCTTCCGAGTAGCGGCTGCCGGGGCGCGCGAGACCGAGCTTGGTGCGCAGCGTTCCGGGCTGGTAGGCGTCCTTGTAGACGCCGAGCCTCTGCAGTTCCGGCACCACGTGCTCGACGAACTCGGTGAGCCCGCCGGGCAGATGGGGCGGCATGATGTTGAATCCGTCGGCAGCCCGCGTGGTCAGCCACTCGGCCATCTGCTCGGCCACCGTGCGGTAGGAGCCGATCATCACCACATGGCCGCGGGCGACCGTGAGCCGCTGGTAGAGCTCCCGGATGGTCAGCCCCTCGGCCATCTGCTCGATCAGCTTCCGCCGGCTCTGGTTGCCGTTGGAGGGCGGCAGCCCGGGCAGCGGGCCGTCCACGTCGTACGAGGACAGGTCGAAGCCGCCGACCAGGTCGGAGAGCATGCTGACGCCGAGCCTCGGGTGGATCAGGCCCTGCAGCTCCTCGAACCGCTGCTGCGCCTCGGCGTCCGTGGCGCCGACGAACGGGCAGAGTCCTGGCAGGACCAGCAGGTCGGGGTTGAGCCGCGGGTACTTCGGCAGCCGTTCCTTGAGGTCCCGGTAGAACTCCTGGGCACTCGCCAGGTCCGACTGGGCGGTGAAGACCACCTCGGCGGTGCGGGCCGCCAGTTCCCTGCCGTCCTCGGAGGAGCCGGCCTGGACGATCAGAGGGTAGCCCTGCGGCGGGCGGGAGATGTTGAGCTCTCCCCGGACGTCGAAAAACTCGCCCTTGTGGCCCAGGACATGGCGGCGGGCCGGATCGTAGAAGACGCCTCCCTCCTTGTCCCTGGCGAACGCCTCGTCGTCCCAGCTGTCCCAGAGCCCGGTGACCACGTCGAAGAACTCCGAGGCACGCCGGTAGCGGTCGCCGTGGTCGGGGTGGGCGCCGAGCCCGAAGTTGTACGCCGCGTCGCTCTTGGATGAGGTCACCATGTTCCAGCCGGCCCGCCCACCACTGATCAGGTCGAGCGAGGCGAACTCCCTGGCCATGTTGTACGGCTCTTTGTACGTGGTGGAGGCGGTGGCCACCAGCCCGAGGTGGGTGGTGTGCATGGCGAGCGCCGAGAGGAGGGTCATCGGCTCGAGGACCACCACCCGGCTGCCGTAGCCGTCACGGTCGTCGTTGAAGACCGAGGGGGTGTCCGAGAGGAACATGAAGTCGAACAGCCCGCGTTCGGCGGTTCTGGCGAGGTCGACGTAGTGTCCGATGTTCTGCGCGCCGTCCGCCTGGGCGTCGGGATGCCGCCAGGAGGCGGCGTGGTGGCCGGTGCCGTACGAGAGGTACGCGCCCAGCACCAGTTTCCTGTGCTTGATCTGGCTCATTGTCCTTACCACTCGCTGTCGTTCGTGCCGCGGCCCGGACTACTGGGCCGCCAGCGCCAGATCGGCGCTCCGGGGACGGAGCGACGCCGGGTCGCCGGGTGAGATGTGCAGGATCTCCTTGAGGTCGATGCAGCGTTCCTCGACCTCGGCCGTCCGGCCGCTGCGCAGGATGTCGTGGGAAACGTCCTGCATGGCCTTCAGGGCTGCCCTCAGCAGGTGGTTGGCGTAGATCACGATGTTGAACCCGGCCCGCCGGAGCTCCTCCGCGTGGATCGAGTTGTAGGTGGTCGGTACCGAGACGAGCGGCACCCGGGGGTAGGAGCGGCGGAATTCGGCGGCGAACTCCAGCACCTCAGCCGGGTTCTCCTGACGGCTGTGGATCATGATCCCGTCCGCCCCCGCGGCCACATAGGCGTCCGCCCGCTCCAGGGCGTCGCGCATCCCGCGCGAGAGGATCAGGCTCTCGATCCGCGCGATGATCATGAAGTCCTCGGTGGTCTGCGCAGCTTTGCCCCGCCGGATCTTCTCGGCGAACTCGTCGATGTCGGCCGAGGTCTGTGCCACCTCCGTCCCGAGCAGCGAGTTCCGCTTCAGGCCGGTCTTGTCCTCGATGATCACGGCCGAGACACCGGCCCGCTCCAGGTCCCGCACGGCGAGCTCAAAGTGCTCCACCTGGCCGCCGGTGTCACCGTCCATGATCAGCGGTCGGCTGGTGACCGAGAAGATGTCACAGACGTTGCTGAGCCGCGCCCTGGTGTCCAGCACCTCGATGTCGGGCAGCCCGTGCAGCGTCGAATCCGTGAGCGAACTGGACCAGAAACCGTCGAACCGGACAACACCGGAACCGTCATCGGCGAGGGCACTTGAGTTCTCGGCGATGATCGCCGAGACGGGGTTGTGCACCTCGATGATTCGCAGGCATTCCCCGGTGGAGAGGAGGCTCTTCAAACTCGCCCGGCGGACATCGTTCGTGACGGACTGAATGCGCATGCTGTCCCCTTGTGATTGCTGTCTGCGGGACGCCCGGAAGGCGGTGCACCAGGCAGTGCGAGTACGTCCCTTACAGACCGGAGTTCTCACTGTGCCGTCAAACCTTCCACCGGAGCGCGCAGCAGACAATGGAAACTGGTCATCTCTGTCAACTTGCGGCGATCACACCGGATATGATCGATAGAACGTGTGCTTTCGGTGTTCTTACCGGCCGAATCGGCCCGGTCCTGAGGTCCGGCACGCCAAGGCCGTCCCCCAGCAGCGATCGAAGCAATGGATCGGCGAGGTCATGGCGCACGCAACCGTCACCGACCCCGTTTTTCGGCCGCCCTGCACAGTGAGGCCCGGGGAGGCCGCCGCCCTCAAGTTGCGCCTACATAGCTGTCATGAGTTCCGATTCCTCCGGGCAGGGCTGCAAACGCTGGACCGCGCGATGGAAGGCCGCTGGACGTGCAGCCGAATGGTCGAGCCGGCGGGCGTTTGGTGCGGTGGGTCCGTCAGGGTGGGGATGCGGTCGGATGCCGCGCCTGCGGCAGGGACCGCCCGCCGGGCCCCCGATCGTGCGGAGGTCCCTGCCGCTACCCCGCGCGCCGCCACGCGAGTACGGGAGTGGTGATGGAGGAGTTCGACGCCGTCGCGGACCGTCTCTACGCACTTGCCCCTCACCGGTTTCGCCGTGGCCCGCAATGAGCGGTGTGCATCGTGAAAACCGCAGGTCAGTTGCGCCCGACCAGCCCTGACTCGTAGGCGGTGATCACCAGCTGCACGCGGTCCCGGGCGTCGAGCTTGGTGAGCAGGCGGGAGATGTAGGTCTTGGTGGTCGCGGTGGTGATGGAGAGTTCCGCGGCGATCTCGGCATTGGAGCGGCCGAGTCCGACGAGTGTGAGGATCTCGCGCTCGCGGTCGGTGATCGCGGCGGGCCTCGCCGGGCCGACTGCGTTGGCCGGCTCCGTGGCTGGGGAGGACGCGGGCTGTTGGCGCGCGAAGTGCGCGATCAGGCGCCGGGTGACCGTCGGGGCGATCAGGGCGTTGCCGGCGGCCACGACGCGGATCGCGGCGAGGATGTCGTCCAGCGCCATGTCCTTGACGAGGAAGCCGGATGCGCCGGCGCGCAGGGAGCCGTAGACGTGCTCGTCCTGGTCGAAGGTGGTCAGGATGAGGACGCGCGGGACGCCTGCGGCGTCCGGGGCGCCCGCGGTGATGAGCCGGGTGGCCTCGATGCCGTCCATACCGGGCATCCGAATGTCCATGACGATGACGTCGGGCCGCAGTTCGGCGGCCAGGCGGACGGCTTCGGCGCCCGTGCCGGCCTCGCCGACCACCGTGAGATCCGGGGCGTCGGTGATGATCATGTCGAGGGAGGCGCGGACCAGCGGCTGGTCGTCGGCGAGCAGGACGCGGACTTCGGTGGTGGTGGCAGGGGGCGTGGTCATCGGATGGGCTCCGGGGTCGCGAGGAGTTCGGTGGGCGCGGCGGGCGGGTCGACGTCAGGCCGCGGGGGGGGCCGGCTGGCGGTGATGGGGGGGCGGCCGCCCCCCCCGCCCCCCGCCGCGCTGCACCACCCCGCGAGCGCGGAGTGCGGGCGGTTGGCCGAAATCCGGTCCTCCGCTTCGATTTCTACGGTCGATCGATTGACGGACGGTCATCCGATCGGATTGCCTATGCGACGACCCGGGCACGGAGGGTGACAGCTCTCACCTCCGGGCCGCCCCGCACTCCCTTCACGGAGACAACGTGCGCCTTCGCCTGTTCCTCGCGCCGGTCATCGCCGCCGCCGCACTGCTCGCCCCCGCCGCACCGGCCTCGGCCGCCACCGGAACCGGCACCACCACCGTTGCCGTCGGCCCCGTCACCGCCGGCGCTGCGACTCCCGCGAACGAGTGCTCCGCCGGCTTCCACGGCGGCGATCCCCGCCTCGGCCCGCAGGACCTGCCCAGGAGCGGCCCGGTCGGCCGCGAGCTGACCGGCTACCGGCGCACCGGCGGCCTGACCGAGGAGAAGTTCCTCGCCACCTACTACAGCCCCACCGCCAACTCCGGCTCCCCTGGCTGGATATACCCGCCGTCCGACGGCTACGTGCTCCGCCCGGATGGCACCCCGGTCGAGTTCACCGTCAGTCTCCTCCCCGGCCAGGACATCGACCGCTACGGCAGCGAGTACGGAAGTTTCCTCGCCCCCGAGGGCATTCCGTACGCCGCCCGCTCCATCCCGCCGCAGAGTCTCGACGGCAACCCCGCCGCCGGCTGCAACTACCGCGACTACCGCGTCCTCAAGCCGTTCACCGTCCACGCCGGCCCGATCGCCCCGTGGTTCGGCCAGCCCGGCTACGGCCTCCAGTACCAGCTCGACGGCGCCCTCGTCCTGGGCGCCCCGACCCGCCTGAACGTCCTGTGGCTGGTCGACAACGGCTACCTGGCCCGCCTGAACTGACCCGCCGGCACCCGGCCCCCGGCCCTGAAGCCCCGACCGGGCGTTCAGGGCCGCTCCTTCCCGGACCGGCCGACGCCCGCACGACCAGAGGCCCCCTCAGACCCTCTCGGCCCGCCTCGGGCCCTGGCAGGCCCCCTCAGGCCGCGTCAGCCGGAGAACCCCGGCACCACCAGACCGGACTCGTACGCGATCACCACCGCGTGGGTCCGGTTCTGCGCGCCGAGCTTGGTCAGCACGTTCCCGACGTGCGTCTTCACCGTCTCCAGAGTCACCGTGAGCGACTGCGCGATCTCCGGGTTGGACAGGCCGGTGGCCATCAGTCGCAGCACCTCCTCCTCCCGTCCCGTCAGCGCCGCCCTCGGCAACGCCTCGGCGGAGCCCAGCGGGCGGACGGCGACCATCCGGCGCAGTGCCGACGGGAAGAGGATCGCCTCCCCGGCCGCCACCACCCGCACCGCCTCCGCGATCTGCCGGACCGGAAGCCGCTTGAGCACGAACCCGCTGGCCCCCGCGCTGAGCGCCGCGGTGACGTAGCCGTCGTTCTCGAAGGTGGTGATCACCACGACCTTCGGCGGTTCGGCCGACTCGGCCAGCAGCTGCCGGGTGGCCTCGATCCCGTTGCGGCGCGGCATCCGCACATCCATCAGGACCACGTCCGGCCGCAGCCGCCGCGCCTGCTCGACCGCCTCGACGCCGTCGGCGGCCTCCCCGACCACCGCGATCCCCGGCTGTGCCGCGAGCAGCGTGCGCAGACCGCTGCGGGTCACCTCGTCGTCGTCCGCGATCAGGAGTGCGACGGCGGCGCCGGCCGGGCTGGTGGCGGCGGCTTCGCCCGCATCGGAACGGATCACGCCGACAACCGTACCGGCAGCCGGACCGCCAACCGCCAGTGCTGCGGCCCGTCCGGGCCGGCCTCGATCTCACCGTGCAGCAGCCGCACGCGCTCGGCCAGCCCGGGCAGGCCGTGCCCGGACGTCGGGAAGGCACCCGTGCCCGTGCCCGTCCTCGCCCCCGTCCGGTTGACCACACTGAGCTCCAGTCGGTCCGACGCGGCCGTCACCCGGACCTCGATCGGACCGCCCGTCCCGTGCCGCAACGCGTTCGTCAGCCCCTCCTGCAGGATCCGGTACGCCGCCCGGGAGAGCGTCCCCTGCACCTGCGCCAACTCGCCCGCCAGCTCGGGCTCCACCACCGCGCCCGCGTGCCGCAACCGGTCCAGCAGCTCGGGCAGGTCGGCCAAGGTACGGGTCGGCGCGGCCCCCGCCTCCTCCTCGCGCAGCACGCCCAGCACGTAGTCCAGGTCCTCCAGCGCGGCCCGGGCCGACTCCTCGATGCTGCGCAGGGCCGCCCGCGCCGCCACCGGGTCGGCGGAGAGCACCTCGCCCGCCACCGCCGCCTGGATCGTGGCCGCCGTCAGCGTGTGCCCGATCGAGTCGTGCAACTCGTGGGCCAGTCGGTTGCGTTCGGCCAGCAGCAGCTCCCGCTCGGCCGCCAGCGCGAGCCGTTCGGCCGACGACGGCCCCAACAGCCTTGGCGCCGACCACCGCAGGGTCCCCGTCACCAGCACGCACACCGCCGCCGCCAGCAGCACGCAGCCGAGCGCGACCGCCCAGCTCCAGCCGTCCGTCACCCGCACCGACCAGCCGAACAGACTCACCCTGGCCTCGGCACCGAGCCAACCCCCCGGCATGACCAGGCCCATGAGAACCAGCACACCGCTCACCAACGCCCCCGTCCACCCCAGCGCCACGTGCAGCAGCAGCCAGAGCGGAGTCCGCCAACGGTCGGCGCCGGACGGCACGGCGGGAACGGGCGCGGCAGGAGCCGGCCCGGTGCCGGGCGGGCTCGCCGGCCGACGACCGGCCACCGGATCCGGCAGCGGCACCCGCAGCAGTCGACGGGCCGACACGATCAGCACCCGCCGCGTGGTGCGGGCCAGCCCGACCACGCCGACCAGTGCCGCCCAGACCAGCAGGACCAGAACGATCCGCACTCCCTCGGGAGCGGATCGCCACGCCACCGCCGGCAGCAGTGCGAAAGGCAGCAGCGGAAGGCTCGCCAACGCGCCGCAGTAGGCGAACAGCACACCCGCGTACGTGGAGCCGCGCAGCAGCGGCCGGATTCCCCTGATCATGATCGTCAGTATGGCCGGGCGGCGCACCGGCGGCCTCCCCCGATCGAGGGAGCACTTTCTCCCTCCCGCCCGCGATGCGCACCCGAGCCCCCGGAACCCATGATCGTGTCCTGCCCGGCTGACGAGAGGACGACTGATGAACACACGAGGGACAGAGACCGCTCCGAGTGACCCGGCGTCGGCTGGGGCCGCATCCAGGTGGACGGCGTCGACGTCGGCCCGGGCAGCGCCGAGTCCAACGGCATCGGATTGGGCCGCCGGGGCGGAGCCGTGCTCCCGCCCCCGGGGCCCCGGCTACGGCCTGCGGCCTCCGGCCGGCAAGAACGGACTGGCCGTGACCGCCATGGTGCTGGGCATCATCGGCCTGGCCACCTCGATCGTCTTCGTCGGTGGCCTGCTCGGCGGCATCGGCCTGGTCCTGGGCATCGTCGCCCTGAGGACGGCCAGGCGGACCGGCGTCGGCCGGGGCGAGTCCGTCACCGCCGTGGTGACGTCGTCCATCGCGATCCTGGTGTCCGTCCTGGTCGCCGTCCTCATGGTCTGGTACGCCGACAAGACGCAGCAGTGCTACCAGCCCGACAGCTTCCAGCAGTACAGGCAGTGCGTCCACCAACAGCTCGGCAAAGACTGACCGGTGGCCGGGGGCGCAGTCGGCCATGCCCACGGCCCCGGCGCACCACCCGAGCGGCCACTCCGCCCGTACCGCCGATTTCCCAACGATTCCACAGGAGTTGACTCATGCGCGAGCAGACACGGCGGAGGCTTCGATCCTCCAGTCGACAGCAGAGCGGCCGGCGACGAGCCGTGCCGGCCGCGGCCGCGGTGGTCGTCGGCGTCATGGCGATGGGCGCCCTGGCACCGCCCGCGGCTGCGGCCGCCGCCGAACCGGACGGCGTCCAGCGGCGCCTGGACGCGTTGGTGCGTGACGACGGCGTGCCCGCCGCGCTGGCGAGCGTCAGGGACCGGGCAGGCCGCACCCGGACCTACACCGCAGGGGTCGGTGACCTGGCCACCGGTTCGAAGGTGCCCAAGGACGGTCAGGTGCGGATCGGCAGCAACACCAAGACGTTCACCGCGGTGGTCGTGCTGCAACTGGTCGGTGAAGGGAGGATCGGCCTCGACGCCACGGTCGACACCTATCTGCCGGGCCTGGTGCGCGGGGACGGGATCGACGGACGCCGCATCACCGTCCGTCAGCTCCTGCAGCACACCAGCGGGCTTCCCGACTACGGCGACCAGCTCGACGACGATGCCGTTCGACACCGGTACTTCGAACCCCGCGAGCTGCTCGACATCGCCCTCCGGCACAAGGCCGACTTCGCCCCCGGCACGAAGTGGGAGTACAGCAACACCAACTACGTGCTGGCCGGCCTGATCGTCCAGCAGGTCACCGGCCGGCCGCTCGCCGAGGAGATGGACCGCCGCATCATCCAACCCGTCGGGCTGCGCCACACCTACTTCCCCACCCCCGGTGACATGACCATCCGGGAGCCCCACCCCGAGGGCTACCACCGGGATTCGGCAGGCGGACCCCTGCACGACTTCACGGAGATGGACCCTTCTCCGGGCTGGGCGGCAGGCCAGCTGATCTCCACCAACTCCGACCTCAACCGGTTCTTCACCGCGCTCCTGACCGGCCACCTCCTGCCGGCGGCCCAGCTCGCCCAGATGCGCACCACCGTCCCCGTCGGGGGCTCCGGCGTCCGCTACGGACTGGGGATCGTGAGCAGGCCGCTGTCGTGCGGCGGTGTCTACTGGGGCCACGGCGGTGACATCCCGGGATACGAGACCCGGGGCGGAGTCACCGACGACGGCCGCGCCGCCAGCGTCGCGGTGACCAGCATCCCGTCCGAAGCGGCCACGGAGCACGTCGAGAGCGCCGTGGACACGGCCCTGTGCCACTGAACCACGCCTCCCACGAGGGCCCCTGGACGAACGGCACCGGGAACACCGCTCGAAGACCGTTCCCCGGGCAGCGAGTTACCGCTTCCCGACAAGCCGAGCCGGGCAGCGCCGACCGCGTCCCGCTCACCGGAGCCCGGCACACCTGCGGCCCGCCGCTCGCCGCCCTGGACGTGCACCCCTCGGATCGCGATGTCGACCCTCCGGCAGAGCAGGCTCGCCGTCACGGTGGAGTTCCACCCGCACGTGCCCTCGGAGGCGGCCCGTCGCGCACTGGAGAAATCCGGAGGCACGTCCCGGGTGATGTGGATCACTCGGGGCAAGCTCCGGAGTGACTGCCGCACTTCACTGCCGCACATACGATCAGAGGCCCTCCCGGTTGATCCCGGGAGGGCCTCTGACGTTGGGTGGAGCTGAGGGGATTCGAACCCCTGACCCCCTCGATGCGAACGAGGTGCGCTACCGGACTGCGCCACAGCCCCAACGAGAAAGAACTCTAGCACCTTTTGGAGGGGGCTCGTGACCACCCCCCTGACAGCCGAGCGCCCCGCCGCAGGGCGCTGACCGGCGGCGGGGCGGGGCGGCTCATTCGTTGGCGGCCCGGGGGCGGGACAGGTAGTCCTCGCCGGGCGGGGGCGGGGCGGCCTCCGCGTACTGGTCGAAGAGGGGCGTCCTGCGGGATTCGGCGGCACGGCCGGAGTCCCAGGCGTCGCGGGCGTTGAGGTCGAGCCCGCGGGTGACCCTGGGGGCGACCGGGGCGGTGACGTAGGTCGGCAGCGGGACCGGGACCGGCTCCCAGGACTCGGGGCCGGCGGCACCGTTCTCCCGCATGCCGTCCACCCACTCCTCGTGGTCGGTCGCCTCCGCCACGGCCGCGGCCGAGTTCTCCGCCGGTTCGCGGTGGCCGACCGGGTCGGCGGCCAGGCGCAGGTACGGACGCTCGGGGTCGGCGGAGTGCTCCGCCGCGCGCTCGGCCGGCCGGTCGTCCGCCCGCTCCGCCGCACGCTCCTCGGACAGCTCGGCCGCCCGCTCGCCCGGCCGCACGGCGTCGGCCAGGACGGCCTCGGGGTCGGCCGTACGGGCCCGCTCCCGCTCGCGGAGACGCTCGGCGGCCTGGGCGGCACGGGCGCGGTCCAGCTTGACCTCGTACCGCTGGCGCTCCAGCCGCCTGAGGTGGCCGATGTAGAGGGTGAGGAGGACCGCCGGGACGCCCGGAACCCAGAGGAAGGCCACGCCCGCCACCGCGGCGATCACCGCGCCCGCCGCGAAGGCGAGGAAGAGCGTGGTGACCATCCGCCGGCGCCGCGCCAGCAGCCGGGCCCGCCGCTCGGCGGGGCGCCCCTGCGCCCCCCGGTGCGGTGGACCCTGGGGATCCGCGTCCGCGTCGCCGCGGTCGGCGGACTCGGCCCGCTCCCCGGCTCCGTCGGACGCCGGAGCCGGGCCCGAGGGGGCCGCGCCCGAGTCGGTACCCGGCTCCGAAGCCGGACTGTCGTCATCGTCACCGAGGGACCGGGCCACCCGCCGCTCCAGGGCCGAACGGCCAGCCAGCAGGCGGATCGCGGTACTGAAGCGTTCCGTCGGACGAGCCTCGTTGAGCTCGTCCTGCCTGCGGAGCCACATCGGCACCAGATAGGCAGCCCAGGCCCCTACGATGACCGCGTAGATAAGGCCGCTACTGCTCACCTTTCACACGGTACGGGGGTCAGGGAAGGCCCGGCAGCAATTTGGCACGGCGTGTCGTGTGATCAAGCTGATTCTCCGACTATTTTGCCGGTATTTGTGACCACTCGCGGGGGTGGCGATGCCATATCGATATCATGTTATCGAACATATATTCAATTACCGTACTGACCTCGTACGCTGACTGCACGCCAGCGGGCCAGCATGCCCTCCGGGACCTCCTCGGCGGTCAGCGCGTAGACCAGGTGATCCCGCCAGTCCCCGTCGATGTGGAGATATCGTGGACGCATTCCCTCCGAGCGGAAGCCGAGCTTTTCCACCACCCGGCGACTCGGCCCGTTCTCCGGCCGGATGCAGACCTCGATCCGGTGCAGGCCGAGAACCGCGAAGCAATAGTCCACGGAAAGCGCGACAGAGGTGGGCATGATCCCCCGGCCGGCCACCGCCTCGTCGATCCAGTAGCCGACATTGGCCGAGCACATCGATCCCCAGGTGATCTGGCCGACCGTGAGCTGGCCGACCAGCTCGCCGCGGTACAGCACCACGAAGGGCAGGATCCGGCCGGCCGCCGCCTCGCCGCGCAGGTAGCGGACCATCTGCCGGTACGTCGGACGCGGTCCGGAGACCCGGCCGGGCTGCGCGGGCGGCACGGTGGCCTCCCAGCGCCGCAGCCAGTCCCGGTTCCGCCGGCTGACCTCCTGCCAGGCCCGTTGGTCGCGGGCCCTGATCGGGCGCAGCGTGACGTCCCCCTCGTGGAGCTCGACCTGCCAGCCGCCGTTCAGTTCCCGTCTCCCTCGCCTGCGGCGGGCCAGGGATGGTCGCCCCCGCCGAGCTGGTCCACCGCGTGGGCGAGCAACGGCTCCAGGACGGCCAGTCCGTCCTTGACGCCGCCGGTGGAGCCGGGCAGGTTGACGATCAGGGTGCGTCCGGCCAGGCCGGCCAGGCCCCGGGAGAGCGCCGAGGTGGGCACCTTCTCGCGCCCGTACGCCCGGATCGACTCGGCGATGCCGGGGATCTGGCGGTCGATCACCCGTGCGGTCATCTCGGGGGTGAGGTCCATCGGCGAGATCCCGGTGCCGCCGGTGGTGAGCACGACGTCGTACCCGGCCGCGACGGCCTCGCGCAGGGCCTCCTCGACCGGTTCGCCGTCCGGGACCACGCGCGGCCCGTCCGCCTCGAAGCCCATCCGTCGCAGACCGGCGACCAGCAGCGGGCCGCCCTTGTCCTGGTAGACCCCGGCCGAGGCGCGGTTGGAGACGGTGACGGCCAGTGCCCTCATCGCGAGGCCTCCGGCGCGTGCCAGTCGCCGCTCTTGCCGCCGGTCTTGCTGACCACCCGGACGTCCTCGATCGAAGCGCCCTTGTCGACCGCCTTGACCATGTCGATCACGGTGAGGCCGGCGACGGCGACCGCGGTGAGGGCCTCCATCTCGACGCCGGTGCGGTCGGCGGTCCTCACCGTGGCGGTGATCTCGACGGCCTCGTCGGTGACGGTCAGGTCGACCTTGACGCCGGAGATGGCGATCGGGTGGCAGAGCGGGACGAGGTCGGGGGTCCGCTTGGCCCCCATGATCCCGGCGATCCGCGCGACGGCGAGGGCGTCGCCCTTGGGGACGCCCTCGCCGCGCAGCAGTTCGATCACGCGCGGTGCCACCCGCACCCGTCCGGCGGCCACGGCCGTCCGTACGGTGGTCGCCTTCTCGGAGACGTCGACCATGCGGGCGGCGCCGGTGTCATCGACGTGCGTCAGACGGTCGCCGGAGGGTGCGGTCACGGGGAAACTCCATGGGTACGGCCAGGGTGCGCGGCGCGAACACCGCGCTGCGGGTACGAATACCGCGCTACGGTACCTCCCCGCCCTGCTCAGTCCGTGAGAAGGACCACATCCACGGTGCTGCCGGGGGCCAGCGAGGTGGTCTCCTCCGGAACGGTGATCAGGCAGTTGGCCCTGGCGAGCGCGCCGACCAGGTGTGAGCCCTCGCCGCCGACCGGGCGCACCTCGCCGTCCGCGTACCAGCCGCGCAGGAACTGCCGCCGCCCCGCCGGGGAGCGCAGTTCGGCCGGGCAGACGGCCCGGACGACCGGGCGGTGGATGTCGGTGGCACCGAGCATGGTGCGGATGACCGGGCGGACGAAGAGCTCGAAGGAGATGTACGAGCTGACCGGGTTGCCGGGCAGTGCCAGCAGCGGCACGCCGGCCCCCGCGCCGATCCGGCCGAAGCCCTGCGGCTTGCCGGGCTGCATCCGCAGCCGGCGGAAGTCGACACCGGCGGCCGCACCGCCCTCGACCGTCCGGAGGGCCTCCTTGACCACGTCGTACGCGCCGACGCTGACACCACCGCTGGTGATGATCAGATCGGCCCGGCCCAACTGGTCCTCCAGGACGGCCCGCAGGGTCGCGGCGTCGTCCGGGACGCCGCCGACCCGGTAGGCGATGGCGCCCGCGTCCCGGGCGGCCGCGGTGAGGGTGTAGCTGTTGGAGTCGGAGATCTGCCCCGGGCCCACGGGCTCGCCGGGCTGGACCAGTTCACTGCCGGTGGAGAGCACCACCACACGCGGCCGGGGCCGGACCCGGACCGTGCCCCGGCCGATGGCGGCCAGCAGGCCGAGCTGGGTCGGGCCGAGCACCGTCCCGGACGGGAGCACGTGGTCGCCCGCGGCGATGTCGCTGCCGCGGCGGCGGATGTGCGCGCCCTCGCCGACCGGGCGCAGGACGCGTACCTCCTCGTTCTCGACCGCAGCTCCCATGCTGTCGGCAGCCTGTCCGGTGCCGGTGCCGCCGTCGGTCCACTCGACCGGGGCGACGGCTTCGGCGCCGGGCGGCATCGGGGCACCGGTCATGATCCGGGCGGCCTGCCCGGGGCCGACCTTGGGCAGTTCGCCCGCGCCCGCCGCGATGTCGCCGACCACGGTGAGCACCGAGGGGTACTGCCCGGTGGCGCCGGCGGTGTCGGCGGTGCGCAGCGCGTAGCCGTCCATCGAGCTGTTGTCGAAGGGCGGCAGGTCGGTGGCGGCGACGACGTCCTCGGTGAGGGTGCAGCCCTGGGCGTCCAGCAGTCGGAGTTCGATCGCCGGGAGCGGGGCGATCCCCCCGAGGACGTCGGCGAGGTGCTCGTCGACCGTCCACATCCGCGGCGCGGCCGGGACCGGAGTCCCTTCGCAGCAGGGGTCGTTCGTCCCGGTCATCGCCTCACGCTCGCCTTCTTCGCAGCTCGGTCGCAGCCCAGCGGCCGATCGTCCGCCGATCGCCCGCAGCTCAGTCCTGCATCTCGGTGGCCACGAACTCCCTGAGCCAGGAACGGAACTCCGACCCCAGGTCCTCGCGCTCACACGCAAGCCGGACGATAGCGCGAAGGTAGTCCGCGCGGTCGCCCGTGTCATAACGGCGGCCCTTGAAGATCACACCGTGGACCGGGCCGCCGGTGGACTCGTCCCGCTGGGCGAGCTCGCGCAGCGCGTCGGTCAGCTGGATCTCGCCGCCCCGGCCGGGCCTGGTCTCGCGCAGCACGTCGAAGATCGCCGGGTCGAGGATGTAGCGGCCGATCACCGCGTAGTTCGACGGCGCGTCAGCGGTCTCCGGCTTCTCCACCAGGTCGGTGACCCGGAAGACGTCGTCGCCGAAGCCGTTGGGCTTCACGGCGGCGCAGCCGTAGAGGTGGATCTGCGAGGGGTCGACCTCCATCAGCGCGACCACCGAACCGCCGAGCTCCTGCTGCACCTGGATCATCCGGGAGAGCAGCGGGTCGCGCGGATCGATCAGGTCGTCACCGAGCAGGACGGCGAACGGCTGGCCCGCGACGTGCTGTTCGGCGACCGAGACGGCGTGCCCGAGGCCCTTGGGGTCGCCCTGCCGGACGTAGTGCATGTTGGCGAGCCGGGCGGACTCCTGGACGCGCTTGAGCTTGTCCCGGTCACCCTTGCGTGCGAGCAGCTCCTCCAGCTCGTACGCCCGGTCGAAGTGGTCCTCCAGGGCCCGCTTGTTGCGCCCGGTGACCATCAGTATGTCGGAGAGCCCCGCGGCGGCGGCCTCTTCGACGACGTACTGGATGGCCGGCTTGTCGACGACCGGCAGCATCTCCTTCGGCGTCGCCTTGGTGGCCGGCAGGAAGCGGGTCCCCAACCCGGCGGCAGGAACAACTGCCTTGGTGACGGGCATTCGGGGGTGCGTCTTCGTCATGGCGTTGACCTTACTAAGGCATGGTTCCGCTGAGCTGAGATCTGGGTTAATCGACCGTGAAACCCAGGATCGCCTTCAGATCCCATCGTGAGCGGCGGCCACAGCGGCAGTGGTGTGGGCAGCACCGACGGAGGTGAGAGGAGTCGCCTCCCCGGTGCAGGGCGCCAGATTACCGGTGTTTTCCACGCTTTTGGGCTGAGTGTCCCGAACTTCCGCTCCATCCTGGGATACGGCGGTTATGGGAGTCGGTTCGCTGCCATCGCTGGTGCCGATGAGGGCAGTTGGGTGCGAGTGACGTACGCGGCTCTTCGGATGCGTGGGCTCCACGGGCCTTGTGTGACTGATGCGGCTCTCGTGACCTGTGTGATTGGTGCGGCCCATGCGGTCGCCATGGCCTGTGCGGTCGGTGCGGTTGGTCTGGTCACCGTGATCGGTGGGGTCGGTGCGGTCGCCGTGATCGGTGGGGTCGGTGCGGTCGCCGTGATCGGTGGGGCCCCCGTGATCGGTGGGGTCGGCCGTACGCCAGCAGTCGCCGCCGTCGGCGCGGGCACGGGCCAGCGCCCGGTCCGCGGCGCGCAGCAGCACGGCGGCGTGCGCCCCGTCGGCTGGCAGCACCGCGACACCGATCGCGGCGGTCAGACCGTTGCCGCCGACGTGCCGGCGCGGCTCCGGGCCTGCGGGCGACCAGTCCAGCAGCCGGTGCCTGCGCACCGACCAGCAGAGCCGCTCGGCGACGTGCGCCGCGCCGTCCGCCCCGGTGTCCGGCAGGACGATCAGGAACTCCTCACCGCCGTACCGGCCGAGGGTGTCCGAACGGCGGATCTCCACGCTCAGCCGCTGGGCCAGGTCCCGCAGCACGGCGTTGGCCCGGCGCCGGCCGTGCTCGGCCACCACCGCCTCGAAACCCGTGATCTCCATCATCAGCAGCGCCAGCCGGCGCGGGCGCTCGCCCGGCTCGGCCCGGCGGGAGCGCTCCACCTCCCGGTCCAGGGTGAGTTGGAGGTGGCGGTAGTTCCAGACACCGGTCTGCGGGTCGCAGGAGGCGGTCCGCCGGAGCACGTCGCACTCGGCCTCCAGCTCGGCGATCCGCCGCCCGAGAGCCGACTCCCGCTCGGCGGCGTGTGCCGTGGACCGGCGCAGCCGCAGACCGGACAGCACGGCCGTGGCCAGCCCGGTGGCGCTCAGCCCGGCCAGGGCGGCGGCCAGCAGCTGGGTGGACATCCATCGCCTTCCGCATGTCAGGCTCTGAACGCCGGGCGGCACGGGACAGACCCGTGGCGTCGGCGGGAGCGGAACCCAGGAGGATCCATTGCACAACGAGAAGGCCGAGCTGAGGTCACGGTTGCTCGCGGACCGGCGTGCGCTGTCGCCCGAATGGCGCGAAACCGCCGCCGCCGCACTGTCCGGACGCGCCGTGGAGCTGGCCGGAGCGGGGCAGACCGTCGCCGCGTACGTCTCGGTCGGGGCGGAGCCCGGGACCCGGCCGCTGCTGGAAGCCCTGCGGGAGCGGGGGGTTCGGGTGCTGCTGCCGGTGCTGCTCCCCGACAACGACCTGGACTGGGCGGAGTACTGGGGCCCCGAGCAGCTCGCCCCCGCCGGGCGCGGACTGCTGGAGCCGACCGGACCGCGGCTCGGCCCCGAAGCGGTCTGCGCCGCCGCGCTGGTGCTGCTGCCGGGGCTCGCGGTGGACCGGCGGGGCCTGCGCCTCGGCCGCGGCGGCGGCTCCTACGACCGCGTCCTGGCCCGGCTGGCCCGGGCCAGGGTCCGCCCGGTGCTGGCCACCCTGCTGTACGACACCGAGCTGCTCGACGCCGTCCCCGCCGAGCCGCACGACCTGCCGGTGCAGGTGGCGGTCACCCCGGCCGCCGTCCACCGCCTCGCCCCCCGCTGACCCGCCCGGGGTGCGGACGCACGCAGGGGCGCGGGGAACCCTGCGGGCGGCCGTGCCCTCCACCGAGGACCGGTCGCGCAGTTCCCCGCGCCCCTGGACGATCGTCCGCTCGCTCCGGCGCCCTACTGGGCGCTGAGGACCAGCTTGTGCTTGGTCGCCTTCTCCACCGCGTCCGCCGACCAGGCCCAGGGGAGGAGTTCGCCCTTGGCCCACAGGGCGGTCTGGTCGTTGTAGTTGGCGTGGAAGGCGTGGCCCGAGGCACCGCCGACGTTGATCCAGCGGGAGGCGTTGAAGTCGCTCAGGTCGACGACCATCCGCATCGAGGGGATCCAGTCCACCTGGTACCCCGCCGCCGCGTTCCACCCGGAGGCGTTGACCGCCGCGCTGCCGCCGGAGAGCTGGTACGGGCCGCGGTTGAGCAGCTTGTGGACCAGCCCGGAGGCGATCGAGGAGTCGTCGGTGCCGAGCGTCTGCTCCTTGAGGGTCAGGGAGTGCAGCCGGCCCCAGTTCCAGGTGGAGATGTCCTTGCCCATCTGCGCCGTGAGGTCCTGGCGGGCGTCCTTCATGGCCTCGGCGAGCAGGTTGTTCAGGCCGTGCTGCTGCACGTGGTTGGAGTCGATGTAGTCCCACCAGGTGCTCTTCGGGTTGCCGAGCAGCTGCCGGACCACCTCGGTCCACCGGTCGCCGCCGTCGGGCTGGGCGAAGTGCGCGTCGCGGGTGCCGCACTCGGTGACCGGGTGCGCGGCGCCGCCGATCGCGTCGTCGGGCAGCGTGTTGTTGCTCTTCTGGCGGACCAGCAGGCAGTCGCCCTTGGCGCGGAGGTCGGCCGGGAACTTCTGGCCGAAGGCGAGGGTGAGCAGCTGGCGCCAGACGCCGTTGTAGTACGCGGCGGCGGCGGAGTAGGCGTCCTGGTGGTAGTTCCAGTCCTTCAGCAGGTCCTGCGCCTCGCGGACGTACGGGTCGTTGATCTGGACCTTGAGCAGCAGCGGGACCAGCGTCTGGGCCATCACGTTGGTGTTGTCCAGCTGCATCGACTGCATGTCGTCCGGCGAGATCTTGCCGCCGTTCTTCAGCTTGCCGTCGATCAGGTCGGTGATCTCCTTGGCCCGGGTGCCGTACTCCCAGTCCTTGGTGAGCAGGTACGGGTACGTGGGGTCCACCACGGCCTGGTTGGCGGTGACGATGTAGCCGTTCTTGGGGTTGAAGCTGTACGGCAGCGAGTTGAAGGGCACGAAGTCCTTCTTCCAGCCGTAGCTGGAGTCCCAGCCGGGGGCCGGGTAGCTGCCGTCGCCCTTGGTGCGCTGCGGGATCATGCCCGGCGCCTGGTAGCCGATGTTGTTGCTGGTGTCGGCGTAGATCAGGTTCTGGGCGGGGACCGCGAAGTCGGCGGCGGCGGACCGGAAGTCGGTCCAGTTGGCCGCGCGGTCGAGCTTGAAGACGGCGTCCATGGTCTTGCCCGGGGTGAGGGCGGTCCACTGGAGTGCCACGCCGTAGCCCTGGGCGCGGTCGGGGGCCGCGTTGCCCGCGGGGGCGTACTTGCCGACGGTCTGCTGCTCGGAGCTCTGGTCCGAGATCAGCGGGCCGCGGTCGGTGCTGCGGACGGTGATGGTCCGGTCGGCGCCGCCGGCGACCTTGATGGTCTCCTTGCGGGTCTGGAACTTCACGTTCTGGCCGTCGACCAGGTAGGTGTCGGGGCCGGTGACCTTCTCCAGGTAGAGGTCGGTGACGTCGGCGCCGAGGTTGGTGAAGCCCCAGGATACCTTCTGGTTGTGGCCGATCACCACGCCGGGCATCCCGGCGAAGGTGAAGCCCGAGGTGTCGAAGGCGCAGCCGGCGCTGACGGTCCGGCAGTGCAGGCCCATCTGGTACCAGACCGAGGGCAGGCCGGGGCCGAGGTGCGGGTCGTTGGCCAGCAGCGGCTTGCCGGTGGTGGTGTGGTCACCGCTGACCACCCAGGAGTTGGAGCCGATGCCCTGGCCCTGCGGGCCGAGCAGCTGCGGCAGCGCGGCCATCTTGGCGGAGATGTCGGTGAACAGCGCGTTGCTGGCGGCCCGGCCCTGGGCGGCACCCGTCGGGGCGGCGGAGCCGTCGGCCGGCTTGTAGGTGCCGTCCGTGCCGACCGTGCCGGTCTTCACGATGGTGCCGTTGCGGTCGTACGGGTACGCCGGGTAGAGCTGGGCGATCTGCTCCGGCGCGAAGTCCTGGGAGAGCAGCGAGCGGTCGATCTCCTCCTGCATGTTGCCGGAGAGGTTCCAGGCCATCGCCTTGAGCCAGGCCACCGAGTCGACCGGGTCCCACGCCTCGGGCTTGTAGCCGCTGTTCACCGTGCCGAGCAGGGCGTACTCCAGCGAGGCGCTCTGACCGCCGGGGTGCTGGGCGAGCCAGGCGTTGACCCCGTCCGAGTAGGCCTTCAGGTACTTCTTGGTGTCGGCGGACAGCTGGGTGTCGTACTCCTGCTGCGCGACCTGGCGCCAGCCCATGGTGCGCAGGAAGGTGTCGGTCTCGACCTGGCTGGAGCCGAACATCTCGGAGAGCCGGCCCGAGGTGACGTGGCGTCGGACGTCCATCTCCCAGAACCGGTCCTGGGCCTGCACGTAGCCCTGGGCGCGGAACAGGTCCTCGGGGGTGTCGGCGTACAGCTGCGGAATGCCGTTGGCGTCGCGCTTGACGTCCACGGGCGCGGACATGCCGGCCACCGTCACGCTGCCGTCCACGTCGGGGAACGAGGCGCGGACGGCGCTGACCGCCCAGTAGCCGCCGCCTCCGACGGCGGCCACGAGCAGCACGACCAGCACGAGCACGATCAGACGGGCGCGCCGGAACTTCTTCGAGCGGGGCATCTGGGTCCTTGGCTGGGTTGCGTTGACGGCCGTGACAGGTCACCACATTAGGGCGACTCAGCTGGCGGACATGCACGGGGGACGTCCACGGTGGGCTGAGGTGGACCTTACCGGTCTCGCCGGACGGACAGCGACGATCAAAGAGCAGGTAAAATGTTAGACTGAGTAACAAGTCGTCGAACGAGCCATCAGCTCCGACCACTCGCCTGCCCCGACCGCCCCTACGACGTGCCGAGGTGCCACTGCGTGACTGTCGACCACCTGAACCGCCTCCTGCTCGAGTTCTCCGTGATCCTTCTGTTCGCGGTGGTGGCCGTGCGAATCTCGACCCGATCAGGGCTGCCCAGCCTGCTGATCTACCTGGGGATCGGCGTCGCGCTGGGCCAGAACGGCCTCGGAGTCACCTTCAACAATGCCGAGCTCACCCAGGTCCTCGGCTACGCGGCCCTGGTGGTGATCCTCGCCGAGGGCGGTCTGAAGACCAGCTGGCAGACGATAAAGCCGGTCATGCCGGCCGCCTCGGTGCTGGCCACCGCGGGTGTGGCGGTCAGCGTCTTCGTCACCGCCGCGGGCGCCCACTGGCTGGCCGGGTTCGACTGGCGGGTCTCCCTGCTGCTCGGCGCGATCGTCTCCTCCACCGACGCCGCAGCGGTCTTCTCGGTGCTGCGGATGGTGCCGCTGCCCACCCGGCTGACCGGCCTGCTGGAGGCCGAGTCCGGCTTCAACGACGCCCCCGTGGTCATCCTCGTGGTCGCCTTCGCCACCACCGGACCGCTGGACCCCTGGTACGTCCTGGTCGGCACGATCCTCGCCGAGCTGGCCATCGGCGCCGCTGTGGGATTCGCCATAGGCAGGCTCGGCGCGTACGGGATCAAGCACGTCGCGCTGCCCTCCTCCGGCCTCTACCCGATCGCCGTGATGTCGCTGGCCGTACTGGCGTACGCGGGCGGCTCGCTGCTGCACGGCTCCGGCTTCCTGGCGGTCTACACCGCCTCGGTGATCCTCGGGAACGCCAAGCTCCCGCACGGCCCCGCCGTCCGGGGTTTCGCGGACGGGCTGGCCTGGATCGGGCAGATCGGCATGTTCGTGGTGCTCGGCCTGCTCTGCAACCCCGACACCATGCGCTCGGCGGTCATCCCGGCGCTGGTGATCGGAGCGGTGCTGGTCTTCGTCGCCAGACCCGCCTCGGTCCTCGCCTCCCTCACGCCGTTCCGGCTGCCCTGGCGCGAGCAGGCCCTGCTGAGCTGGGCCGGGCTGCGCGGAGCGGTGCCCATCGTGCTGGCGACCATCCCGCTGGTGGCCGAGGTGCCGCAGGCGCAGGAGGTCTTCAACATCGTCTTCATCCTGGTCGTCGTCTTCACCCTGCTCCAGGGCCCGACCCTGCCGCTGGTCGCCCGCAAGCTGCGGATCTCCGAGGGCGCGATGGGCCAGGACCTGGGCATCGAGTCCGCGCCGCTGGAACACCTGCACGGCCGCCTGCTGTCGGTCGCGCTCTCCGGGACGTCCCGGATGTCCGGCGTCGAGGTGGGCGAGCTGCGGCTGCCCGCCGGGGCCGCCGTCACCCTGGTGGTCCGCGACGACAGCAGCTTCGTCCCCGACAAGGCCACCGTACTGCGGGCCGGCGACGAACTGCTCGTGGTCACCACCGAGGAAGTCAGCGAGGCTGCGGAGCGCAGGCTGCGGGCGGTCGACCGAGGCGGAAAGCTTGCCGGATGGCTGCACGGGCGCTAGATTCACACCTTTTCCGTGCCGTTCACCTTCTGTGGCCCGCACGGACCGGGTCCGCAGTGCGTACTATGGACCGAAATACCTGTTTTCATCACCGAAAACCCGCAACATCTGTCTGATGCAGAGTTGGCGCGACCGCTCGGCGGCCGTGGTCCCATCTCAGGTCGGCCCGCTTCCAGCACCATCGGCCACCCCTGGACCCCGGTATCAACCCCGGTCAACGCACGAGAGGACGACTCTCGGCGCTGCCGGGGGAAACCCATACCCCGGCCGCGCTACCAGGCAGCAGGAAGGACCGACCGTGACGGCCCGCCGAACGGTCGCAGAGCCCACTCCTACCCGCGTCGGCTACGGCACGCTGCTCCGCACCCCCGGAGCCTGGACCTTCCTGGTCCCCGCCTTCGCGGCCCGACTCCCCTACGCGATGCTCAGCGCGGCCATCGTGCTGCTCATCCAGCACGAGTACCACTCGTACGGCACGGCCGGCCTGGTGGTGGCGTTCGCCGCGGCGACCCAGGCGCTGATCGGTCCGCAGACCGGTCGGCTCTCCGACCGGTCCGGCCAGGCCGCCGTGCTGGTCCCCACCATCGCGGTGCACGCCGCCGCGGTGGCCGCACTGATCGCGCTGGCGCTGAACCACGCGCCGGTCTGGACGCTCTACCTGGCGGCCGGTACCGCCGGTGCCAGCGTGCCGCAGATCGGCGCGATGGTCCGGGCCCGCTGGGTCGCCAAGTTCCCCGACTCGCCGCAGAAGCTGAACACCGCGTTCGCCTTCGAGTCCGTGACCGACGAGTTCACGTTCGCGATCGGCCCGGTGCTGGCCTCCGGGATCTCCGCCTTCGCCTCGCCCTCCATCGCCCTGATCACCGAGGCCGCGCTGACCGTGGTCGGCGGTCTCGCCTTCGCCGCGCAGCGCGGTACCGCACCGGCGCTGCACCCCCGGGTGCCCGGCGCCAAGCAGGTCTCGGCGCTCTCCTCGCCCGGCGTCCGGCTGCTGGCGGGGTCCTTCCTGGGCGTCGGCTCCGTCTTCGGTGCGATGACCGTCTCGGTGACCGCCTACGCCACCGCCGAGGGCCAGTCCGGCCTCACCGGCGTGGTGTACGGGATCTTCGCGGGCGGCAGCATGCTGGCCGGTGTGCTGTACGGCATGATCTCCTGGCGCCGTTCGGTCAAGCAGCGGATGCTCGGCAGCTACACGCTGCTGGTGCTGGGCTGCTCGACGCTCTGGGCGATGCCCAACCTGACCACGCTGGCGATCGCCGGACTGTTCTGCGGTCTGGCCATCGCGCCGACCCTGATCAGCGGCTACACGCTGGTCGAGACGCTGGTCTCGGACGGCGCCAAGACCGAGGCGTTCACCTGGCTGACCGGGGCCATCGGGCTCGGCCTGGCCGCGGGTTCCATCGTGGCCGGACTCCTGGTGGACCAGCACGGCGCCTGGGCCGGCTTCGTGGTGCCGGTCTTCGGAGCCGGGCTCGGCCTGCTCGCGCTGGCCTCGCTGCGGCGGCTGCTGGACGCCCCCGGCACGCCCAGCCGCACCGTGGCGCACGGCGGGGCCCAGGTCCAGCTGGCCGGTGCGTCCAAGGGCTGAGGCACGTCTGCGCGGCGCGCCGGACGGGGCATCTCACACCCGGCGGCGCTGGACTGATCCAGCGGAATGCCGCATCATTGACCGTCGTTAGCACTCATCAGGCGCGAGTGCCAGGGGGAAGTGCAGGAGGAAGACAAGTGCCCACGTACCAGTACCAGTGCACCGAGTGCGGCAACGGCCTGGAGGCGGTGCAGAAGTTCACCGACGAGGCGCTGACCACGTGCCCCGACTGCCAGGGAAAGCTCCGCAAGGTCTTCTCGGCCGTGGGCGTGGTCTTCAAGGGCTCGGGCTTCTACCGCACCGACAGCCGCTCCTCGTCGAGCAGCTCGGTGAGCTCCTCGACGTCGTCCTCGACCTCGGCGTCCTCGCCCTCGTCGTCCACCGCGCCGGCTCCGGCCGCCGCCTCGGCGCCGGCGGCGAGCACCAGCACCGCGAGCTGACACGGACGCACTCCGGGCCGCCGCTGCGGCCCGCTCGAAAGGCCCGGGTTCGGAGACGAACCCGGGCCTTTCGTATGACCGCATCACCCCTGTGGGTGAACGGAGTTATCCACAGCGCCGGGTTTTCCACAGGAATTGACGGGGGGATTCCCCGGCGGACGAGGGCCGCGCACCCTGATGCGCATGACGACGTTCCTGGAACAGCACTCGCCGCACTCGCACCCCGCCGCCGCCCGCACCGCCAGGGCCGCCCCCTCGGCCGTACCACCCCGGCGTACCGTCCCCGCCTTCCCGCCGATCCGGCGCGGGGGCGGTGGGCGACACCGGCTCCAGCAGGCCGTCCGGCACCGGCCCGGAGTCCTGGTGACGGGCCTGCTGGCAGCCGCCACCGCGTTCACGGCCGGGCCGCTCCGCCCCGGCCCCCCTGCACCGGCCGCCCCCTCGACCGCCTCGGCAGCGGCCGCGCCGGTCGCCACCCCGCGCTGCACCGGGACGGCACCACCGAACGGATGAGCACGCGGGAATCCATCGGAATTCGCCGGGCGCCACGGGCACTCGCCGGAGTTCTCCAAAAATCGTCGGAGCCCACTGACCTCGCGCATCCGGAATTCGTCGAGGCCGAAGCCTGAGGGCTCTACCGACACCCCGCACGACACGAAAGGCCGGGGAATTCCTGCTTCGCGGCAATTCCGTCGTTCTCGTTGCCGCCGCCGTGGCCGGCCGACGCGTCGAAGGTCGCCGTGCCATCACAAGTCGCCGTGCCATCAGAGAGGCCGGGAGGATGACGTCCGGCCTGGTGCCTGGCGCTGCACGGCCGGGCGCGAATCAGCCGCAGAGGTCGGCGCCGCCGAGCGGTCGGCCCGTCCACCGCCGCCCTGTCGCCCGTTGCCCCCAGCCCGCCCGGGCCCGGCTAGTCGCCGTGGTGCGGGGGCCGCTGGCTCAGGTACCAGTCCAGACCGCGTCCGCCGCTCTCCCCCGCCTGCGGGCGCTCGCCCCAGCCCCGGTCCGTGTCGTCCCCCGTCTGCTGGTCCAGCGGGTCCCCGAAGACCAGCTTCACCTTCGGCCGGGTCGGCTCGTCCTGCTCGGCCATCTCTGCTCCGTTCCTTGTCAACTGCAACCTCCAGCCAGCGTAGGCGGCCCGGGGCGACGAGGCCCCTGCCCGCCGGGCGCCGGACAGCGCCGGACCCCGGCACGGCCGCCGACCGGACCGGGGTTCCGAAGCGGACCGGGGCCCCGGAGCTCCGGACGGCCGGAGCACGGCTGTCAGGCGGCCTCGAAGCCCGCGTGGTCGGCGATCTTCTTCAGCTCCGCGAGTGCGTGCTTCTCGATCTGACGGATCCGCTCGCGGGTGAGCCCGTGCTGCTTGCCCACCTCCGTCAGCGTCCGCTCGCGGCCGTCCTCCATTCCGTACCGGGAGCGGATGATGGAGGCCGTCCGGTCGTCGAGCCGGCCGATCAGGTCGTCCAGCTCCTCCCGGCGGAGCATGACCATCACGGCGTCCTCCGGAGAGACCGCCCCGGTGTCCTCGACCAGGTCACCGAACTGGGTCTCGCCCTCGTCGTCCACGGACATGTTGAGGCTCACCGGGTCACGGGCCCAGTCGAGTACGTCCTTGATCCGGTCCTCGGTGGTGTCGAGTTCGGCGGCGATCTCGGCGGGCTCGGGCTCCCGGCCCAGCTCCTTGGCCTTCTCGCGCTGCACCCGGCGAATCCGGCCCAGCTCCTCGACCAGGTGGACGGGCAGCCGGATGGTGCGCGACTGGTCGGCGATCGAGCGGGTGATCGCCTGGCGGATCCACCAGGTCGCGTAGGTGGAGAACTTGAACCCCTTCGCGTAGTCGAACTTCTCGACCGCTCGAACCAGGCCGGCGTTGCCCTCCTGGATCAGGTCGAGCAGGGGGAGGCCGCTGCGCGGGTACCGCCGGGCGACCGCGACCACCAGGCGGAGGTTCGAACGGATGAAGACGTCCTTGGCGCGCTCGGCGTCGTTGGCTATCGCCTCCAGCTCCTCGCGATGGGCACCGTTGGGAATGATGTCCTCGTCCAGCAGGTGCTGGGCGTAGACACCCGCCTCGATGCGCAGCGAGAGCTCGACCTCCTCAGCGGCATCGAGCAGAGGCGTCCGGGCGATCTCGTCGAGGTACATACCGACGAGGTCACGGTCGGCCTCAAGGTTGTTCGGGCGGGCCGAGCGAGTCCGGTCGGCGCTGCCACGGACGACGGCACGAGTGGCCATGCTTGCTCCCTTGCTGCTGGTGCCGGTCTCCCTGGTCTTCACCCCCACCGGGGCGAGCCGAGGACAAAGAGATGCGGGCCCCATGGAGGCTCACACGTAACGATCCAACGCACAGAAATCGGACAACATTCCCAACTCGGCCAGATTCCTCCTGGGATGCAGTATCCTGCGGAATTTGACCCATGATCGCGCACATTGTGTGATCGAACGGAGACAGGCCGTGTCGAAATCGTCCCGTCCACGAACTCAACGAACGAGATCCGACATCCGCAGCTTCTCCTCACAAAAGATGCCAAATCGCTATCAGGACGGTGCGGACTCCCCCGCCGACCCTGGGAAGGTGTCAGCCATGCACCCGCCCGCCAACGGCGCCAGCGCCGCCTCCGCCCGGCACCGCCGCGGCCGACTGCTCGAGTCCGCGGCTCTGGCCCTCGGCTGCGCCGCGCTCCTGGGCGTACTGCTGGCCCTGGTGCAGAGCGGCTGGGGCCCGCTCGCCCGCCTGGACCGCGGCTGGGTCGACGCGCTGCACGACTACGCCCGCCGCCACACCGCCTGGACGGCGTCCATGCAGATGGTCTCCGACATCGGCGGCACGGTCACCACGCGCGCGATCCTGGGTGCCACGGCCGTCTGGCTCTGGGCGATCGGCGCCCGGATGCTGGCCGGCTGGGCGGCGGCCCAGGTACTGCTCGGCTGGCTGGCCAACTGGGGCGGGAAGGCGCTGGTCGGCCGGGCCAGGCCGCACTTCGCCGACCCGGTCTCGTACGCGTCGGGTGCGTCCTTCCCCTCCGGGCACGCGATGTCCTCGGCGATCACCGGCGCGGCACTGGTGATCCTGGTCTGGCCGCGCGCCAACCGGGCCGGGCGGGCCACCGCCTGCACCGCCGCCGCACTCGCCGTCCTGACCATCGGCTGGACCAGGATCGCCCTCGGGGTGCACTGGCCCAGTGACGTCCTCGCCGGGTGGCTGACGGCCGGCCTGGTGGTCGGCGGGGTGACGGTCGCGGTCGAGCTGTGGCGGCCCGGCGCACTGAGCCGTGACGTGCGCCGGGTCAACTGGCGGACCAGGCCGAGGGTGCAGCGCGTCCTGGTCCCGGGAGTCAGCATGGGGCCGCGTCGGGAGAGTGAATCCGCCGCCCCTGACGGGCAGTGAGAAAGGTCACATCTCATCGGGGCGAGCCGGGGGGAGGGATCGGTAGAGTGCCGCGCCGACCAAAGCGCCGTGCGCAGACACCGGGTAAATCACTGCAAATCGGGTCATTGGGCGCATGCTTCCGCCCGATTGGACCGAAATCCGAGCCCGTCGGCACCCCGGGGAGATCTCCGGCACACGGCACACCGCTCCCCATCGAGTGCCGAGTTGAGGCAGACTTCTCCGGCTGGGTGCACCTGCGCCCAACCCGGGGGACCCAAGCACGACGGCGCGGACCAGGCCGGTCGTACGAGGCAGCACCGGCTCCGTACACCGAGGGACCGCCGGACAGCGGTTGCGGAGGCCCCGTAGCCGCGCACTGCCCAGGCACCGAGTGACGGGGGTCCGATGACCATGCACACGACGGGCGAGCCCTCCGGCTCGTACGGTGACCCGCCCACCATGCCGCTGCGTCAGATCACTGACGAGCAGTTCATGCCGCCCGTGCCCCAGCAGGCACAGCAGCAGGCGCCGCAGCACGGCTCGCAGCCGACCATGCACCTCGGCACCCAGCTGCCGCCCCCGCGCCAGCCGTTGGAGCAGCCCCCGGCGGAGGCCGAGGAGGCTCCGGAGGGCAAGGGGTCCTCCGCCGCCCGCAACGGGCTGATCATGGCCCTGGGGTCGCTGACCTCGCGCGCGCTCGGCTTCGTCCGGGCCGGTGTGATCGCCGCCGCACTGGGCGTCGGACAACTCGCCGACGGCTACGCCGTCGCGACCCTGCTGCCGACCACGGTCTACATGATGCTGATCGGCGGTGTGCTCAACTCGGTCTTCGTTCCCGAGCTGGTCCGCGCCGCGCAGACGCACAAGGACCGCGGTGTCGCCTACACCAACCGTCTGCTGACGGCCTGCGGTGTGGCGCTGGTCGTCATCACCGTGAGCGCCTGGCTCTTCGCGCCGACGATCGTGGACTCGTACACCAACTACACGCCCGAACAGCACGTCCAGCGGGCGCTGACCATCGCGTTGGCGCGGTACTGCCTGCCGGCCATCCTGTTCTACGGCGTCTTCGGCCTGCTCGGCCAGGTGCTCAACGCACGCGACCGCTTCGGCGCGATGATGTGGGCGCCGGTGATGAACAACGTCGTGGTGATCGGCGTCTTCGGCCTCTACATCGCGATCTGCAAGCACGCGGAGTCCGCCGACCAGATGAGCAGCGGCGCCACCATGCTGCTGGGAGCGGGCACCGCGCTCGGCATCCTGCTGCAGGCGCTCTCCCTGCTGCCCTCGCTGCGCGCCTCGGGATTCCGCTTCCGGCCGCGCTTCGACTGGAAGGGCGCCGGACTCACCACGCCGCTGCGGGCGGCCGGGTGGGCGCTGATGCTGGTCGTGGTGACGCAGCTGTCCTTCAACGCCATCACCAACATGGCCACCGGTGCCGGTTCGCAGGCCCATGACCTGGGCCTGAAGGAGGGCCTGGGCTACACCCCCTACAACAACGCGTACCTGCTCTTCGTCGTCCCGCAGGGCATCATCACGGTCTCGATGGTCACGGCGATCCTGCCGACCATGTCCCGCGCGGTGAGCTCGGCCCGGTTCGAGGACGTCGGCCGGGAACTGGCCCAGACCCTGCGCAGTTCGGCGGGAATGATCATCCCGGCCATGGCGATCTTCCTGTCGATGGCCAACCCGATCATCGGCCTCGCGTACGGCCACGGCAGCCAGATCAAGCCCGCCGACGTCGAGGTCATGGCCGAGATGCTGATCGCGTTCGCGATCGGTCTGCCGGCCTTCTGCGCCCAGTACGCGCTGGCCCGCGGGTTCTACGCGATGAGTGACGCACGGACGCCGTTCTGGCTGACCACGGCGATCGCGGGCACCAACGTCGCCTTCTCCGCCGTCGCCTACTACACGCTTCCGGTGCGCTGGATCATCATCGGGATGGGCGTCGCACAGACCGTGGCCACCACGTTCGGCGTGGTCATCACCGGCCGGGCGCTCGGCAAGCGACTGCGCACCGAGGCGGCGGCCGCACTGCCCGCGGACGCCACGCTGGAGATCGGCGGCGGCCGGCGGGGCCGGGTCCGCAGCGGCCTGGACGGCGGCCGGGTGACCACCCTGCACCTGGCGCTGGCGCTCGCCTGCGCGCCCGGTGCGCTGGCGGCCCACTGGATCGTCGGGCAGTGCGCGGGCTCGCTCGGGCGCGGCATCGTCGGCAACTTCGCCGGCCTGGCGGCCGGTTCGCTGGCGGTCCTGGTCTCGGTCCTGGTGCTGGCCAAGCCGCTCGGTGCCGCCGGCGCGGTGGCGCCGCTGGCCCGCAAGCTGCGGATCCCCTACCCTGCCCCGGCGGCCGCCGGCGGCAAGCGGCGGCGCAAGAACCAGCGCTAGCGCCGGAGTCCGGTACGGCTGCCGCGCCCGTCGGGTGGGGCAGCCGTACCGGACGCCGCCCGGTCAGCCGGTGGCCGCCGCCGGGGGCAGGACCTCGCGCAGCAGCCCCCGGGGGAAGCCCCGGCGGCCGTACTCCCTCGGGTAGCCGATCGAGACCTCCTCGAAGCGGACACCGTCGTGGACCGTGGTCCGGGGGATGTGCAGGTGGCCGTAGACCACGGCGGCGGCGCGGAATCTGCGGTGCCAGTCGGCCGTTCGCTCGGTGCCGCACCACTGCGCGAACTGCGGGTAACGCAGGATCGCGGTGTCCTCGCGGACCAGCGGGAAGTGGTTGACCAGGACGGTCGGCAGGGCGGGGTCGAGGGCGGCCAGCCGCTGCTCCGTCCAACTCACCCGGGCCTCGCACCAGGCGGCGGCGTCCGGGTAGGGCTCCGGATGCAGCAGGAACTCGTCCGTGCACACCACCCCGGACTCGTAGGCCTGTTCCATCGCCGCCTCGCGGCTCAGCCCCGGCAGGCGGAACGAGTAGTCGTAGAGCACGAAGAGCGGGGCGATCACCACCGGGCCGCCCGCTCCGCGCCAGACTGCGTACGGGTCCTCCGGCGTCAGGACACCGAGGCGGCGGCAGATCTCCACCAGGTGGCGGTAGCGCGCCTCCCCGCGCAGTTGGACCTCGTCCCCCTGCGGCGTCCACAGTTCGTGGTTGCCGGGAACCCAGATCACCTGCGCGAACCGGTCTCTGAGCAGGCCGAGCGCCCACTCGATCTGGTCGACGGTCTCGCTGACGTCCCCGGCCACGATCAGCCAGTCCTCGGGCGACTGCGGGAGGAGCTCCTCCGCCAGGATGCGGCGGTTCTCCGCGTGGTGGACGTGCAGGTCGGAGACCGCCAGCAGGCGGCCCGGCTGTTCGATGCTCTCGCTCATCCGGCCATCATCCCGATCGGCGGCAACCTCCGGGCCAACCGGCGTGATCGACGGTCGATTCCCGCCGGGGTCGACAAGTTGGTGTTCTTGGCGACCCCGGCGGGACGGCCGGACGCGGAAGCCGCCGCGGCTACGGCTACGGCTACGGCTACGGCTACGGCTACGGCTACGGCTACGGCTACTACATGTTGATCATGTGCCCGGCCAGGCCGTGGATGGCCTCCTTGACGGCCTCGCCCAGCGTCGGGTGCGCGTGGACGTTGCGGGCGATCTCGGTGACCGTGAGGTCCCACTGCTGGGCCAGGGTCAGCTCGGGCAGCAGCTCGGTGACCTCCGGGCCGATCATGTGGGCGCCGAGCAGCTCGCCGTACTCGGCATCGCTGATGATCTTGACGAAGCCGACCGTGTCACCGAGGCCGTGGGCCTTGCCGTTGGCCATGAACGGGAACTTCGCGACCTTGACGTCGAAGCCCTGGTTGCGCGCCTGCTCCTCGGTCCAGCCGAAGCTGGCGATCTGCGGCTGGCTGTAGGTGGCGCGCGGGATCATCACGTAGTCGAGTTCCATGGTCTCGGCGTCCGCGATGGTCTCGGCGGCGATGACACCCATCGACTCGGCGGCGTGGGCCAGCATCAGCTTGGCGGTCACGTCCCCGATGGCGAAGATGTGCGGCACCGAGGTGCGGCAGCGGCCGTCCACCTCGACCGCGCCGCGCTCGGTGAGCTTGACCCCGGTGTTCTCCAGACCGTAACCGGTGACCCGGGGGGCGAAGCCGATCGCCTGCAGGACCTTGTCGGCCTCCAGGACCCGCTGCTCGCCGCCCGCGGTGACGGTGACCTTGACCTTCTCGCCGGAGTCGTCGATCGCGTCGACCCGGGTGGAGGTCAGCACCTCGATGCCCAGGCGCTTGTAGCGCTTGAACAGCTCGGCGGAGACGTCCGCGTCCTCCAGCGGCGCCATCCGGTCCAGGAACTCGACGATGGTGACCTTCACGCCGTAGTTGTGCATCACGTACGCGAACTCGATGCCGATCGCACCGGCGCCCGCGATGATGATGCTCTCGGGCAGCTGGTCGGCCAGGATCTGCTCCTCGTACGTCACCACGCGCGGGCTCAGCGAAGTGCCGGGCAGCAGACGGGGGGTGGCGCCGGAGGCCAGGATGCAGTGGTCGAAGGTCACGGTCTGCACCGCACCGTCGGCGCCGGTCACCTGGAGGGTGTTGGCGTCCACGAAGTGGCCCCGACCCTCGAACTGGGCGATCTTGTTCTTCTTCATCAGGTAGTGGACGCCCTTGACCCGGCCGTCGGCGACCTGGCGGCTGCGCTGGAACGCTTCCTTGTAGTCGAAGCTGATCCGACCCTCGACCTGGATGCCGTAGGTCTTGGTCTCGTGCGTCAGGATGTGCGCGAGCTCCGCGTTCCGCAGGAGCGCCTTCGACGGGATGCACCCGACGTTGAGGCAGACCCCGCCCCAGTAGCGCTCCTCCACGATGCCGACGCTCAGGCCGAGCTGCGCGCTGCGGATGGCAGCGACGTACCCGCCCGGGCCGGCACCGAGGACAACGACATCAAAGTGGTTGGTCATTTTCGCCTTCGATTCGGTTGGTGACCGTCTCCGTGTCCATGTGGACAGTCGACTCCGAAGAGTCCGACCACCCCCAAGACTGTCGTATGCGGGCGCGGCGGGCACCGTGGGCCCCCGATCTCGTCGACCGGACCGGGTGACGCACCACGGGCACGCGGAACGCCGGCTGCCCCGGCGGGTGCCGCCGACCGGGACACGGCCCGGCGCCGGGACCGCGCCGACCGACATCAGCGGCACGGGGCCCGGCATGTGAGGCCGGCTCAGCGAAACGGCGGCCGCGCGGAGAGCCGGGCGGCCGGGCGCCGCCGTCAGCGCTCGGCGCCGCCGTAGCGGTGGCGCAGGTTGGGGTCGTCCAGCCACCAGGGGCGCGCGCCCTGCGGCTCGTCCCCCTGGACGGTCTCGACCGCGGCGGGCACAGCGGGCGCAGCATCCCCAGCAGCCTCCCCAGCAGCCTTTCTCGCGGCTTTCCCGGCGGCTTCCCTGGCGGCTTCCCTGGCGGCTTCCCGAGCAGCCTCCTGCGCCTCGAACTCGGCGTCCAGCGCGGCGTCCACCGCCGCGGTCTCGGCCCGGCCGGTGACGATCATGCGCCGGATCAGCGCGCAGAGGAAGGGCAGGCCGATCAGGTCGCCGAGCACCCAGATCACGTTGCCGCCCCAGGTCTGGTCCTGCAGCAGGGTGGGTCCCCAGGTGCGGCCGAGGGCCGCGTAGTGCGGCTCGGCGATCAGGTGGTGACCGTAGATGAGGATCAGGGCGAGTCCGGCGTCGAAGATCACCTCGGCGAAGGTGACGAACAGGCTGACCAGCAGCGGGTACTCGTACGCGACGGGGTCGAGCTGCAGCCGGGGCCAGTAGTACGCCACCCCAAGAGCGACCAGCGTCAGGTGCAGGCCGATGTTCCAGGCCCCGCTGCTCAGGGTCTTCTCGTACCAGGGCGTGAAGTAGAGCAGCCACGGCGGCGCCATCAGCAGCACCGTGGACACCGCGGGGAACATCAGCAGCCGGGAGGGACGGCTGCGCAGTGCGCGCATGATCCGCGCCCGGCGCGCCTCGGGCGAGGTCTCGACCAGCAGGGAGACCGGCGCACCCAGCACCAGCAGCAGCGGGACCAGCATCAGCAGCAGGACGACCTGGGCGGCCCGGTCGGTGAACAGGATCCGCTCGTACACCCCGATGCCCGAGCAGGTCACCCAGATCCAGACCAGCAGCCCGCCGAGGAAGGCGGCGGTGCGGTGCAGCGGCCAGCGGCCGCCGGCCCGGTGGAAGGCGCGGACGCCCAGCAGGTAGGCGCCGCCGAGCAGGACGGCGAGGGTCAGGACGACGGGCTCGGCGGTCCAGGTGGTGGCCAGGTCGGCCCACTGCCAGGGTGGCGGGCCGTCGTGGCCGAGGGCGAGTGCTGGGGTCGGCATCCGGTGGTTCTCCTGTTCCGGCTGGTGCGGTGCAGCCGGTCGGTGCGGTGCGGTCGGCCGGCGCGCGGCGGCCGGTCGGTGTGCTGCGGCGCAGTCGGCCGTTGCGCTGCGGCGCTTGCGGCTCCTCCGACATGATGGCCGACGTCGAAACGATCACGGGAGTTGGGTCCGGAACCCCCGGCGGCCACATCGGCGTCACTGTCGTGCGAGGATGCGTCGTCTACTACATCACTGTCGAAGATGCCGAAGTGGGGAATCCGTGACAGACAGCCCACGAAGCGCCGGGCGAAGGCTGGCCGCGCGCCGCCGCAACCTCGAACTCGTCCTGTTGCTGGCGGCGGTCGTGGTCTGCCTTGCGGGCTACGTGACCGCCAACGAAGCGCTCAACCACACGCTGCCCAAGGGCCTGCTGCTCTACGGCACCGGCCTGTCCGCGCTGGCAGTGGCGCTGCACATGGCGATCCGCCGCTTCGCGCCGTACGCGGACCCGCTGATCCTGCCGCTGGCCGCCTTCCTGACCGGGTTCGGGCTGGTGCTGCTCAACCGGCTCGACCAGTCGTACGCGCTCTTCCATGCCGCCAAGGGCGACTACCAGAAGCTGCCGTCGGCGCCGAACCAGGTGATGTGGACGGTGATCGCCTCGGCGGTCGCCGCCGGACTGATCATCGTGGTGAAGCACCACCGGATCTTCCAGCGCTACGTCTACCTGATCATGACCGGAGCGCTGATCCTGCTGGCCGCACCGGCCTTCTTCCCCTCCAGCGCAGAGGACTTCGGCGCCAAGCGCTGGATCAAGCTGCCCGGGGTCAGCCTCGAACCGGACGAGTTCGTCAAGGTCGCCATCACCGTCTTCTTCGCCGGATACCTGATGGCCAGCCGGGACGCGCTCGCGCTGACCGGGCGGAGGTTCTGGGGCATGAACCTGCCGCGCGGCCGCAACGTCGGCCCGGTGCTCGCCATCTGGGTGGTCAGCCTGCTGGTGCTGATCTTCGAGCGCGACCTCGGCACCTCGCTGATCTTCTTCGGCGTCTTCGTCGTGATGCTCTACGTGGCCACCGAGCGGACCAGTTGGGTGGTGCTCGGCCTGCTGATGGCCGTCGGCGGCGCGGCCGTGGTTGGCGACATGGAGCCGCACGTGCACGGCCGGGTCGAGGCCTGGCTGCACCCGCTGGACATCTACCTGCCCCACCACAACCCGGCGCTGATCTCCGACCAGCCCGCCCAGGCCCTGTTCAGCTTCGGCACCGGGCACCTGGTGGGCACCGGTCTCGGCCAGGGGCGGCCGTACCTGATCGGCTTCGCCGGGCGCAGCGACTTCATCTTCACCACCATCGGCGAGGAGTTGGGCCTGGCCGGGGTCACCGCCTTCCTGCTGGTCTACACCCTGTTCGTGCAGCGCGGCCTGCGCACCGCCATCGCGCTGACCGACCCCTTCGGCAAACTGCTCGCCACCGGGCTCTCGGCGGCCGTGGCGCTCCAGGTCTTCGTGGTGGTCGGCGGCGTGACCGGGCTGATCCCGCTGACCGGCAAGGCGCTGCCCTTCCTCGCCGCAGGCGGGTCGTCGCTGCTGGCCAACTGGCTGCTGACCGCCGTACTGATCAAACTCTCCGACGCGGCCGGCCGCGCCGAGCTGGAGCCGGAACCCGAGGCGGCACCGGTCCCGCCCGTGCAGCCGACCCTGGCGGTGCCGGGTTCACCCGCCTCCGCCGCGCTCTGACCCGCCGGGGCGGTGCTGCCCCGGCACCGCTCGACGGACCGGCACCCTTCGGCGAGGCCGGCGACCCCGGCACCCGGCACCCGGCGGCGGGCCCGGCGCCCCGGCTTCAGGCGTCCCGCTCCACGCGTCGCGGCTCAGGCGTTCTGCCGCGCCCCGGGGCTCAGAACCGCCGCGATCCCGGCGACGACGACGGCGAGCCCCTGCTCGAAACGCTCCTCGTAGCCGCTGAACAGCCCAGGCCCGGAAGCCGCCGCGAGCGGGAAGTCCGGACCGATCCCGGCTGCCCGCGCCGCGTCGTCGTAGGCGGGCGAACGTCGGCCCGGGAGCGGTTCGACGGCCTGTTCCTCGATCACGAAGCCGATGGTGAAGGCGTACGCGGTGAAGTACGCCTGGACGGCGTCGGGGAGCGTGAATCCGGCCAGGACGAGCGCGTTCAGCAGCCCGTCGAGACGCTCGGCGTGGATGGTCTCGGTCAGGTGGGTGCCGCTGAAGACCTTGGCGCCGTCGCGGTAGGAGAGCAGGGTGCGGCGCAGCTCACGGTTGGTGACGGTGATCCAGTCCTGCCAGGGCGCCGCCGCACCCGGGGCCTCGGAGGCGGTGAGCATCCGGCGGAGCATCTCGGTGGCGAGTTCGTCCAGCAGCGCCTGCTTGTTGGCGAAGTGCCAGTAGAGGGCGGGCGCCTTGCAGTCGAGGTCGGTCGCGATGCGCCGAAGGGTCAGTCCTTCCAGGCCGGTCTCGTTGAGCAGCCTGAGGGCGGTCTCGACCACCTGAGCGCGATCCAGTTTCTGTGCCACGTCCGTGATTCTCTCCCGCTCCCCCCGTTCCGCCGTACGGTCCGCCACCGGACCTTGACAATTTAACAGCGTTAAGCAGATCCTTCGAAGCGCAGCAACTTAACGGCGTTAAGGAGATGGGATGCACACCGAAGTTCTGATCGTCGGCGCCGGTCCGACCGGCCTGACGCTGGCCTGCGACCTCGCCCGGCGCGGCGTGCGGACCAGGCTGATCGAGCAGGCCGACCGGCTCTTCCCCGGCTCGCGCGGCAAGGGACTCCAGCCCCGCAGCCTGGAGGTCTTCGAGGACCTCGGCGTGATCGACGCGATCCTGGCGGCCGGCGCCCGCTACCCCCGGATGGCCTCCTGGGAGGACGGCGTCAAGGGCGCCGCGTGGGACCTGACGGACCCCCGGAAGGACACCACCGGCGCGCCGTACCCGGAGCCCTGGATGGTCCCGCAGTGGCGGACCCAGCAGATCCTGCACACCCGCCTGCGCGAGCTCGGCGGCCAGGTCGAGTTCGGCACCGCGCTGGCCCGGCTGCACCAGACCCCCGAACGGGTCGAGGCCGACCTCGAACGGGCCGACGGCACCGTCCTGAAGGTCACCGCCGACTACCTGGTCGCCGCCGACGGCGGCCGCAGCACCGTCCGCCGCGCCGTGGGCATCCCGATGGCCGGCCGTGCCCTCGACACCGGCCGCGCCCTGGTGGCCGACCTCCGACTGGACGGTCTGGACCGGGACAACTGGCACCTCTGGCGCACGGCCACCGGCGACTTCGCGCTGCTCTGCCCGCTGCCGCACACCGACCAGTTCCAGCTCGTCGCGTTCATCACCGAGGGCGAGCCCGACACCTCCGCCGAAGGCGTGCGCCGGGCCGTCGCCGAGCGCACCCACCTGCCCGCCGAGGCGGTCACCGAGGTGTTCTGGGCCTCCGACTTCCGCCCCAGGGCCGCCCTCGCCGAGCGCTTCAGGCAGGGGCGGGTCTTCCTCGCCGGTGACGCCGCACACGTCCACTCCCCGGCCGGCGGACAGGGCCTGAACACCAGCATCCAGGACGCCTACAACCTCGGCTGGCGACTGGGACAGGTGATCCGGCACGGCGCCGCACCCGAACTGCTGGACGGCTACGAACAGGAGCGCCTCCCGGTCGCCGCCGGTGTCCTCGACATCAGCACCGAGCTCCACCAGGCCACCAAGCCCGACCGCCCGGGCGGCGGCCACGCCGTCCAACGCGGCGCCGCCACCGACCAGTTGGACATCAACTACCGGGGCGGCCCGCTGAGCGTCGAGCGGCGCGGCCCGCTCCCGGCCGACGCCCTCCAGGCCGGCGACCGGGCCCCCGACACCACCTGCACCCGCCCCGACGGCTCCGACTACCGCCTCTTCGACGCCCTGCGCGGCCCGCACTTCACCCTGCTCGCCGCAGGCACCGAGCCCCCGGCCATCCCGTCGGCGATCCCCGTCCACCGTGTCGACGCCCCCTACGGCGAAGGCCTCTTCCTGATCCGCCCGGACGGCCACATCGCCCTCGCCACTTACGACCCGGCCGACATCACCGCCCTCCTCCCCACCCTGGGCCTCACCAGCCTCGCCAACCTCGCCAGCCTGCCCGGCTGACACCGCCGGCACTACCGACACCACCGGCACCGCCGACACCGCCGACACCGCCGGCCAGAGCGACACGAGAGGCCGCCTGGCCGCACGCGATGTCCGGCCCGGTGGTGGGACGGCGACGAGCACCGCCCGCGCTCACACCGCGAGGGTTGCGGCAGGACGCCCAATAGCCAAGGCGGCCTTCGCGGTTCGCATCGCCGCGCGGGCGCCGGCGGCGCCGACCGCAGTCGCCGCCGCTCCGCCGCCGACTGCGGGCGCTCGCCCGCCGAGGCCCGCACAGGCCCGGCAGATGCCCGGCCGGGGCACCGGGTCATGGCACTTGGCGCACTCGGCGTAACGGGCCGCCGGGGGCTGCTCGGGAGCGGGGACGGGTGGCATCTTCCGTTCCAGGCGGCTGCGGAGGACCGCGGCCGGGGAGTACACGAGTTCGGGCAGCCCCGGCAGCAGGGCCTGGGCCAGCTCCCCGGCGGTGCCGCCGCGCTCCAGCCACCGCGCGACCAGGGGTGCCAGCTCCGTCGCCTCGGCCTCCCCCAGGCGCAGGCGCGGCTCCGGCCGGATCACCCGGAACAGCGTCGCCGCCGCCTTGCGGACCTGCTCGTCCGGCACCGCCGGAGGCTGTCTGGCGAGACCTCGGCCTTCCTCCCACCCTTCGGGACCGCCCCGCCCCTCGGGCTCGCCCCACCCGTCGGGCCCGACGGCCACCTCACCGACGGCGGCCGACCGCCGGTCGGCCCGCTCGACGGGGAGGGAGGGTACTTTCACCGGGTTCTTTACTGAAGGGGCGTCAGCGCGGCCGGTCCTCGCACCACCGGAGCCCGGACGGGCGACACCCGGTGCCGCCGACTGCGGGGTGTCGAAGACATGGGCCTCGGAGCGCACGGTGCCGTCGGACATCCGGACCTTGTCGACCCGGTAGTACCCGGCCTCGGTCAGTTCCTTCAGGGCCCTGCGGATCACCCCGCGCCCCTGCGGGCTGGTGTCGGCCATCTGCCGACCGTCCTCGCGCCGGCCGTCGGGGCGGGAGAGGAGGTCGGCCAGCAGGCCGCGGGCGGTGTAACTGAGCCGACGGTCCTGCAACAGGCCGTTGGGCAGCACGGTGAAGTTCCGTACGTGTTCGGTACGATGGACGCGCATCGGGAGTGTCTGCTCCTGGTGCCGGGCCCCGGGGTGTTGCTAGCACCGCCGGGGTCACCTATGTTCTGTTGGGACTACGGAACGTAGCACAAGTTCACTCCCCGGAACCGGAGTTGCACAGCCTTCATCGCCCTCAGGTGTGCTGGATCCGTACGGCAGATGACGCCCCCGCCGACCGAGTCCCACGGCCTCGCGTCTGCCGTCCACCAGGCCGCCCGTCCGTCCACCAGGCCGTCCGTCCGTCCGCGACCGAGCCTCACGCGCATGAGGCGAAGCGGTGACCCGGTCTCCGTGGCAGCCTGAGACAGTACGCTCGGCGGAGTGCGCCAGGTCCGCCGAGCAGACTCAGGCAGGTGCACCATGACCGCCGAGAGGGTCGCGCCCGCGTGGATGCACGCGCAGATCACCGCGGATCAGTACGACTCCTGGTCCGAGGAGCAGTGCGCGGGCATCGAGATCGTGGACGGGACGGTCGTCGTGAGCCCCGGTGCGTCCAAGCGGCACAAGCGCCTGGCACGGAGCCTGGCGAACGCCCCGGATGTGGCCGACTACGCAGGACCTGATCCGATCCCGTCGATCGGCCTGCACTTCCGAACGGGTCCCGGCACGGCGACCTGCCCGGGAAGGGACTCCTCCCGTTCGAACGCACAGAGCCCCGAACCGATCGTGGTTCGAGGCTCTGAGTCACGTGCCCCAGGCAGGATTCGAACCTGCGACACCGGCTTTAGGAGAGCCGTGCTCTATCCCCTGAGCTACTGAGGCGGGAGTCGTCCGGCCCGTGGTGACGGCCGTCCAACCTCCGACAGGGTACCGGATCAGACCCGTGGAGATCTCCTCTGTCGGCGGACGGGCAAGGAGTGGTGTGTACGCTGAGGCGCCGATGGAGCCGGTTCGGGGGGATCTATGACCATCAGAAGCGGGCTGACGGCGGCCCAGTTGATCGATCTGCTGGGTGACCCCGGGAGTTTCGACTGCTGGGACACCCCGGTCACGGCGGTGCCCGCCGACGGGGGGTACGCGGCTTCGCTGGCCCGCGCCCGGGCCCGGACCGGGCTGGACGAGGCGGTCACCACCGGGCGGGTCCTGGTGGACGGGCGGCCGCTGGCACTGGTGGTGTCGGAGTTCCGGTTCCTGGGCGGCTCGATCGGGGTCGCCACGGCCGAGCGGATCACACGGGCGGTGGAGCGCGCCACGGCCGAACGGCTGCCGCTGCTCGCCCTGCCCGTCTCGGGCGGTACGCGGATGCAGGAGGGCTCGGCCGCCTTCCTCTGCATGGTCCGGATCACCGCCGCCGTCCAGGCCCACCAGGCCGCCGGACTGCCGTACTTGACCTATCTGCGCAGCCCCACCATGGGCGGGGTGTTCGCCTCCTGGGGCACGCTCGGCCAGCCGGTGCTGGCCGAGCCCGGAGCACGGCTGGGCTTCCTCGGCCCCCGGGTGTACGAGGAACTGCGCGGGGTCCGGCTGCCGGAGGAGGTGCAGCGGGCCGAGACGCTGGCCGCCCGCGGGCTGGTCGACGCCGTGCTGCCACCCGCGGAGCTGCCCGCCTTCGTCGGACGGCTGCTGGCCCTGCTGGAGCGCCGCACGCCGAAGGCCGCAACACCGCGGACCACTGCCCCGGAGGTCACGGCTCCAACGGCCACAACCCCGGAGGCAGCCGGCCCCGAAGAGCCCGGGCCGGACGCCTGGGAGTCGGTGCGGCTGACCCGGCGGCCCGGCCGGCCCGGGGTCCGCGAGCTGCTCGCACGGGCCGCCGGGGGCGTGCTGCCGCTGACCGCGCCCATCCTGCCGGACGGGACGGAGGGAGCGCTGGTGCGCGGGCTGGCCGAGTTCGGTGACCGGCCGGCCGTGGTGGTCGGCCAGCAGCGCGCCAGGCCCGGCACCGAGCGTCCGTTCACCGCCGCCGACCTGCGGTGCGTCCGGCGCACGGCCCGGCTCGCCGAACAGCTCCGGCTGCCCCTGGTCACGGTGGTGGACACGGCCGGGGCCGAGCTCTCCACCCGGGCCGAACTGGACGGCGTGGCCCTGGAGATCGCCCACTGCCTGCACACGCTGATCGCCCTGCGCACCCCCGTCCTGGCCGTACTGCTCGGCCAGGGTTCCGGCGGCGGCGCGCTGGCGCTGCTCCCCGCCGACCGGGTACTGGCCGCCGGGCACGCCTGGCTGGCGCCGCTGCCGCCCGAGGGAGCCTCGGCGATCGTCCACCGGGACGGCGAGCACGCGGCGGAGCTGGCGCGGGCGCAGGGCATCGGTGCGCACGACCTCGCGGCCGTCGGACTGGTGGACGAGGTGCTGCCCGAACTCCCTGACGCCGCAATGGAGTCGGAAGCGTTCTGCGACCGGGTCGGCCGGGCGATCGGCCGCGCCCTGGCCGAACTGGCCGCCCAGCCGGAGGACGCCCGGACGGCCGCCCGCGCCATCCGCAACCGCCGCCTGGGCGATCCCACCAACCGCTCCTGAGGCGGTCGGACGGACCGGCGCACCCGACCGACTCCCGTATCCTGTCGAGGCCCTTTCGGAAACTGACCATCCGTCAGTCGAGTCGATCGCCTGAACCACCCA
Source organism: Kitasatospora sp. NPDC056138 (assembly GCF_042264695.1). Classification (NCBI taxonomy): domain Bacteria; kingdom Bacillati; phylum Actinomycetota; class Actinomycetes; order Kitasatosporales; family Streptomycetaceae; genus Kitasatospora; species Kitasatospora sp. NPDC056138. The sequence continues at coordinate 80,565 of NZ_JBHJVK010000009.1, forward strand.
TGAGCACCGAACATTTGAGCTTCCTGCCGCGCATCCTGCGCAGCGTCTGGTGCTGGCCCGCCCTGGTGACCCTGTTGGTCGGTCTCTACCGGATCGGCACACCGGAACTGTGGCGCGACGAGATCTCCAGCTGGAGCGCGGCGACCCGGTCCCTGCCGGAGCTGTTCGCCATACTCGGGAACGTCGACGCCAGCAACGGCGCCTACTACCTGTTGCTGCACGCCTGGACCGAGGTCTTCGGCGAATCGGTGCCCAGCCTGCGGCTGCCGTCCGCGCTGGCGATGGCGGCGGCCGCCGGATTCACCGCCCTCGCCGCCCTGCGCTGGTTCAGGAGCCGGGTGGCCGCGGTGGCGGCGGGACTGCTGCTGGCGGCCCTCCCGAACGTGTCGGCGTACGCCCAGGAGGCCCGCTCGTACGCGTTCGTCACCTGCGCCGTGGCGGCGGCCACCTGGTGCCTGCTGCGGTCCCTGGACCGGCCCTGCCCGGCGCGCTGGGCCTGGTACGCGCTGTGCACGGCACTGGCCGGGGTCCTCCACCTGGTCTCGCTGAGCAGCCTGGCCGGACAGTGCGTGGTGGTGGCCCTGCACCTCAGGTCGGCACCGGACCGGCGGGTGCTGCGGCAGTTCCCGGTGGCCGTGACGGCGGCCCTACTGCCGGCCCTGCCGGTGATGCTGCTGGGCCGGCGCCAGTCGGGCCGCCAGCTGGACTGGGTCACCGCCGCGACCCGGTACCGGCTGCGGATGTTCTGGCCCGAGTTCCTCGGCTCCTTCGGGGTGATGTACGCATTCCTGGCACTGGCGGTGGCCGCCCTGCTGTGGCGCGGCCGCCGGACGGCTGCGGTCCAGGCGGCGGCCCTGGCCGTGCTGCCGGTGCTCGGGGTCTGGCTGGTCTCGCAGGGCCGGACCTCGTACTTCGTCGACCGCTACCTGCTCTTCACCCTGCCCGCCTGGGCCGTCCTCGCGGGCGGCGGCGTCGGCGCGATCCACCACGCCCTGGGGTCCCTGCACGCCCTGGGGTCCCTGCACACCCCGGGATCCCGGCGCGGCAGGTCGGCGACCTCCCCGGCGCACGGGACCGGGTGGGCGGGCCGGGCCCCCCGGACGGCCGCCGCCGGGCTGGCGCTCGCCGTGGTGGCCGTCCCCGGGCTGCTGGGGGTGCCGCAGCAGCGCGCGGTGCGGTACGTGACGGCACGCACCCAGACCGACTACCAGGGCGCGGCCAGGCTGGTGGCGTCCGGCTACCGGAACGGCGACGGGATCGTGACGGTCGCCGGGAAGAAGGCCTGGATGATGGTGGGCCCCGGCGTGACCTACCACCTCCCGGAGGCCGTCCGCCCGAGGCCGCTGCTGATCGCCCGGACGGCGGTGCGGGCGGGCGACCTGTTCCCGGTGGAGTGCCCGGTTCCGGTCTCCTGTATCGGTGACGTGAGCCGTACCTGGGTCGTTACCATCGGCACTGGCGACGACCCGTACCAGGCGCTGCCGGCCGGCCAGGCCGGTGCCCTGCGAGCGGCGTTCACCCCGAGCGAGGTCCGGCACGTGCGCGGGCTGACGGTGTCGCTGCTGGTGCGCGCAAGAAGGCACGCGTAACGGCCCGCTGCCTGTCCCCCGTTGCTTCGAAAGGCACAGACGTGACTGCCCCCCAGGAGAGCACCTTCGCCGATCTCGGCCCGGTGCTGGTGATCATCCCGACCTACAACGAGGTCGAGAACGTCGAGCGGATCGTCTCCCGGGTGCGGGCCGCCGTCCCCGAGACCCACGTGCTGGTGGCCGACGACAACAGCCCCGACGGGACGGGCGACCTCGCCGACAAGATCGCCGCCGAGGACGACCACGTCCACGTGCTGCACCGCAAGGGCAAGGAAGGCCTCGGCGCCGCCTACCTCGCCGGCTTCCGCTGGGGCATCGACAACGGCTACGACGTCCTGGTCGAGATGGACGCCGACGGCTCCCACCAGCCCGAGGAACTCCCCCGCCTGCTCACCGCCCTGCGCGGCTCCGACCTCGTCCTCGGCTCCCGCTGGGTCCCCGGCGGGAAGATCGTCAACTGGCCCAGGTCCCGCGTCCTGCTCTCCCGCGGCGGCTCCACCTACTCCCGCCTGATGCTCGACGTCCCGCTGCGCGACGTCACCGGCGGCTACCGCGCCTTCCGCAAGGAGACCCTGCTCGGCCTCGGCATGGACCAGGTCGCCTCGGCCGGCTACTGCTTCCAGGTCGACCTCGCCTGGCGCGCCGTCAAGGCCGGCTTCAAGGTCACCGAGGTCCCCATCACCTTCATCGAACGCGAACTCGGCGCCTCCAAGATGAGCCGCAACATCGTCGTCGAGGCACTCCTGCGCGTCACCGCCTGGGGCGTCGAAACCCGCCTCCAGCAGCTCACCGGCAAGAAGAAGTGACAACCGCCGTTGACCCGTTCGGGTGAATCGGCCCAACCCCCGCTCCCGGCAAACGAAGTGGGGGGGGGCGGCGGGGGCCGGCCCCCCCGCGGGGGGGGGGTGCCTGGGGGGGCGGGGGGGGCGGGCCTTGGGGGTGGGGTGGGGGGCGGCCGGGGGGGGCTGGTGGGCGCGCCCGCCCCCGGCCGCGGTCATCAGCCGGCCGTCGCCGAGGGCGTCCAGCGGGGCGGTGTC